>JAEWBD010000459.1 GCA_023391315.1 Bacteroidota bacterium
ATTGTAAACAACCCCAGTGTAAACATCACCGCTTCGGGTTGAATGAGTTTGATATCCGGAAATATGACCGGAGCCATCAGCGGGTTTGGAAAATAATCATGCGTAAAAAATCACCAATAATTTTTCAGATGAAACAAATTTTCGCTTTCAATATTGTATTGGCGTTCTTCTGTATGCAACAGGTACAAGCACAACCCTGCAAAACCAATGCAGAGGTAGAAACGGTGCCTGGAAAATATCAAACAGCAGCGCAATATCCCTGGCCTGCAGTAAGGGCGGAATATTTCAAAAATATGAGTACGGCTGCCGACAAAATTATGGCTAAGCAAACGTTGAATCAGATTGAGAAAATAGAAGCAAAAAGTCATGAAGGTTTTATACTCACGGGAGGTAACTGGGAAAATATGTATTCAACAAAGGGATACGCTTATTATGGAACTACTAAACTGGGGCAATACAGTTTTGAGGCTTCGCTGCACGAATTCTTTTGCCTGAATGGTAAACTGAAACGCAATGATGAGGCCGGAACTATTCTGCGGATTTATGTGAATTCAATTCCCACCAACACCCTGAGTAATTTTTTAGATTATCCCTTTGGCAGTAGTATAGGGGAATATGATTTTGGTTTTCAATTTCAGGATTGGAAAAATCATCAGCCGGCTAATGTACAGGATCCATTAGTACAGTTGTTCAATTATTTTTCCTGTAATAACGACCAGTTGATAAAAGCCATTAATGCCGGGGAAGGCTTTTTCCAAGATGTGGCAGAAGAAGACATCAAACCCAGCAATCGTAATAATTTTATTTATCGCTATTGGTTTGTGAAGAAAAAAGATATTCCCGTATTAGTGCCCGTGAGCAGGAAAGAATACCTGCAAGCTCTTTTGGAATATTATGAAAGGGAAAAATTATATTTTCCAAAGCTGATTGCAGAATTGACCTCCAATCATAATAATGCAATTGAGCGAAATTATGGAAATTGGGAAGCGGATGTGGCAGACAAAATCGCAAAAGTAAAAAAGGTATTAAGCGATAATAATGAAGACTGGTTAAAACAACAGGCAATAATAAATAAGTTAGAAGATGCATCTCAAACCTATAAAGCTGGCCTGAAAGAAAGAACCAACTATAACCGCTTCTGGAAATTTTATGACAATGAAAAGAAAAGTAAACCGCTTTATAAAATAAATGCCGATTATTTTAAAACAAATAATACCAGTGCCGCCTGCCCGCGGTTAATAACAGTTGCATTCCGGTATGTAAGCATGCCGCTTTCGCAAAACCTGATGGATAATTTCAGTAAAAATTTTGATTTTCATGCATTGCAAGAGAAGTTGGAATAATTTAAAAAAATTATTCTTTTTTAAAAATTGATAAAGCCAACGCACCAAGTCAGGCACTTTGTAAGGTAGCACAAAGCCACACATCATTCCAACCTCGCAACAGAACCACAATTTCTGTCCTGCTTCAGCAGTAGTGTGCAGCATCAAAAAGCAATTTTAGCAAATCCCCTGTTTTGATTTTCTTAACTTTGGTTTATGGAAAATAAAACAGTGCGGCAAATTTTACGTCGCAGCAGGGTCTTCATTGCATAGCATGATGAGTGCAGTATGAGACCCTTCTATGTTGAAATCAAAATTTATTTTTTGTACACGATGGAAATAGATGATTGTTTGTACTTCAGCTGAGAATGATACTACAGATGCTGTACAATCATTTGTTTACATCGTGGTATTCTTTTTATACAAGCACATTATAAAAACAACCTTCTCTAAGCAGGCGCACTCATCGGTGTGCTGCAATTTTTTGTATTCATTTTTATAAAGAGGTATAACGCAAACTGCGTTGAGTAGTCTTTACAGCTACAGGGGTCTCATTGCGTTTTCATACCACTTAAGTTTTTATATGTTTTGTATAAACTTCTATTCAATTATTCCCATCATATATTCTTTCTGGTTGATTAATACATATCTTATTCTGCTTAATAATTTTCGTGCTACTTTAATGATAGCCTTTTGTCCTTTCATATGTGTTATCTGCTGCTTATAATATAGTAATAAGGCAGGATCTTTTTTCACTGCTACCCAGGCACATTCAATTAAATTTTTTTTGATGATGGCATTGCCCCTTCTGCTTAACTCACCAACGCTTTCCCTTTCGCCGCTGCTATGACAATTGGGTACAATGCCGCAATAACTGCACAGTTCATCTAAGCGTTTAAAGCGGCTTATATCATCAATTTCCGTTAAAAACATCATCGCTGTTAATAAACCTATAGATGGAATACTCAACAACAACTGTACATTTTTATTATAGCGATTGGTCTTCGATAATTCTTTTATGGCTGTATCAATTTGCTTTGTTTGGTCCAGCAGAAAAACAAGCTCATTGATTTGTGTTTGCATAGCCATGTTGCCGCTGATGCTTTTAACATCTGTTGCTCGTGGTGTTTACAAATCTTTGATTTGTTTTTATAGTAATCGCTTGATGTTATGAATGAATGCAAATCTGAGATTTGCTTACGTGCTGGCGTAGTCTCCAGACTACGCCAAACAGTTACATTCTACGCCGAGCTGGGGTTTTAAACTTCTTCTTATTGTTGCTGGAACAAAGAAATGAAAGTTACAAACTTTAAAATAGATGCGGCGAAGTTGAAAACATTCGCCGAGACACCGAACACTTCGCCGAGCTGGGTGGATAACATTTCCATACTGGGTGATAAAAAAGATTTTGACAACCAGGTAAAATTATTTTCAGAAGAAGCAGTTTCCGAAAAATAGCAGATGGACAAACTATTTTAAAACTCCGCGGAAGGAAAGAGATGGCGCAAGCCTTTGAAAAATTACTGCGGGAAGTTGATACTGTCTATCACTTTAACGGCCAGCAAACGGTTGCCATTAACGGAAACATCAGCAAAGGTGAAATTTTTTATTTGTTCATTCATTGATTTGCTTACAATCTTCAGGGATTTGCATACATGCGCTCTGTGCGGCTTTCCGACTTTTGCATCATGAAAATAAAACAAATTGCGCTGGGCAGCCAGGGATTGGTTGTACCGGTAATCGGCCTGGGCTGCATGGGCATGACAGGTTTTGAAGAAGGGAATATGTATGGCCCTGCTGATGAGCAGGAAGCCATCGCAACGATCCATCGTTCGCTGGAACTGGGCGGTAATTTTTTGGATACAGCCGACCTCTACGGTCCGTTGAAAAATGAGCAACTTATTGCTAAGGCGATCAGTGGTCAACGGCATCAGTATATACTGGCCACCAAATTTGGCTGGGAGATCGATGACAACAACAAAGTGACCTGGAAAATCAATGGCAAAAAGGAATATGTAAAGAAATCTTTGGAACGTTCGCTTAAAAACCTCAATACCGATTATATAGACCTGTATTACCTGCACCGCCTCGATAAAAATACGCCAATCGAAGAAACAGTTGAAGCAATGGCCGGATTGGTGAAAGAAGGTAAGGTAGGTTATATTGGCCTACGCCTTTGTTGGTGTTGTCACCAACAAAGGTTCATCCACGAAAATGCGATAAGAAACGAAAATCATCAGTTCCTGTGTGATAAAATTTTGCTGACGAATATTTGTATTCTTCGGGAAATCTTGCCAGATACCAGGGATGTTTGCAAGGATTATTATGTATATAACTCAGCTTTTGTATAAATACTTTTTCAGTCCATAAATCAATACTTAATGAATTGCGTTCCCATATTTGATAGGTTCGGTCTTTCGCTCCTACTAAAAATTCGTTCAGCATTTTATTCTTTTCATCAATCAACTTAAATTTCATTTGTTGCCCGGTAAATTTTAAAAAGCGTTGTTGTATTTTATCTTGTACATAACCATCTTGTATTTGCCATATCATGTGCATATGGTTTGGCATGATAACAAATGCATACACAACTATGCTTCCTTCTTTATGTAAAAATTGTAAACTGCTAATGATAATATCTTTATATGCGTCATCCTTTAATAAATGCTTCCACTCTAAAATGGTTGCTGTGATGAATTGGGGGTGATAGGTTGAATTATATTTCATGTATGAAAGGTACAAATTTGAACCTTGCCTTTACCGAATGCATTAATTGGAGCGCATGCCTTCGTTGGTATTGTGACCAACGAATTTTACTATATCAATGCTGATTTTGTATATGAAATTTTTGCTGGAATTACATTACGTGAATGATAATGATTTCGTTTATGGAATCCTTTTTGGTGACAACACCAACAAGGGCGGGGATTTTATATGCCTCTGTACTAAGCGAAGTTTGCAACTTTGCTTGTGTTATACTGAAGTTTTAAACTTCTTCTTATTTTATTGTTGAATGCTGAAATGAAAGTTATAAACTTTAAAATAGATGCGGCGAAGTTGAAAACATTCGCCGAGACACCCGAACACTTCGCCGAGCTGGGGCTGGGGGAACCATGCTATTGAGCTGTTTACACCAAAATTTACGCAACAGAAATTAGATTACATACATAATAATCCTGTACGTGCAGGAATAGTTGAACATGCAGAAGATTATTTATATAGTAGTGCAAGGTTTTATTATAACAAAAAATGCCTGATTGAATTAGCACCGAAATGATTGTTAGCAGGCTAAGCGAAGTTTGCAACTACGCTTGTATTACACTGAAGTTTTAAACTTCTTCTTATTGTTGCTGGAACGCAGAAATGAAAGTTACAAACTTTAAAACAGGTGCGGCCAAGTTGCAAACTTCGCCGAGACACCGAACACTTCGCCGAGCTGGGGCAAGAACATTCTACGGCGAGCTGGGGCACTTCCTCCGTATCTCCTTGTACCCTCCTCCATACTTCCTTCATAGTTGGTGCATGGAAGCACCTAGGTTAGAATCATACTGTTTATCCCATATGAGAGGACTTTTAGTACTGCCTTTTTATTCCGTAGTTTTTTGCTTGTCCAAAAAAGTACCCCGCCTGACCGGGGCCTTTCGGGCAGGAAAAAATCAACAGCGAACGATATGCAGCACGTTTTCGAGTAATGCCTTGATATAGCTGTTGTAGTATCGCTTTTTCAGCAGTCGAACCCTGATGCTTTAGTGCGGCGTGGTGCTATTGCCGGCACTAGGTAAATGTATATAGGCAGGCGCATAAACTTTTTACAAACAATAAAGTCGCTGTAATTATTTTATCTTTATACCCTTAAACAGATTATTGTTTATATGGAAAAAACCATACACGAAGGCAGAAATGTAAAACGCATCCGCGAAATGCTCGGCGTAAAACAGGAAACCCTTGCCCTTGAACTCGGCGACGACTGGAACCAGAAAAAGATATCCCTGCTGGAAGGCAAAGAAACCATTGAACCCCAACTGCTGGATGAAGTAGCCAGGGTATTAAAAGTACCCGTGGAGGCGATTAAGAATTTTGATGAACAAGCTGCGATTACTTATTTTAATACATTTCAAGAAGGAAGTATCAACAACGGTCATTTCTCACCAAACTTTGATAACTGTACTTTTAACCCAATCGATAAGATTGTTGAATTGTATGAAAGGATGTTGAAGGATAAGGATGGGATGATTGAGGAATTGAAGAAGCTTACAAGCAAATAATCTGTATTGTTATCTGGCATCACCCCCTTAGCGCATGATGTGTCCAAAAACGAATATCCTTAGCTTAAAACGTGTATTAATCTGCACCAAAAACCTGTTGCGGATTCATACCGGGCAGAACACCCAGCAGCATATTCATGAAAAACTGATCGCAAAAACGAAAGAAAAATTGTCCACCACCAGTCTTTCTATCAGCGAAATTGCTTATTCATTTCGCTTTGAGCATGCCCAATCTTTTAGCACACTTTTCAGGGAAAAACAAATCTGTCGCCGCTGGAATTTCGCCAGGCTTTTAACTGAGCCTGGCCTTTTAGAAATGTTTTTTTTTATCAAGACCGAAATGATTGTTAGAAGGCTAAGCGAAGTTTGCAACTTCGCTTGTGTTACACTGAAGTTTTAAACTTCTTCTTATTGTTGCTGGAACGCAGAAATGAAAGTTGTAAACTTTAAAATAGATGCGGCGAAGTTGCAAACTTCGCCGAGACAACCGAACACTTCGCCGAGCTGGGGTTGCAAACTTTACCGAGATACCCGAACACTTCGCCGAGCTGGGTTGTTAGAAGACTAAGCGAAGTTTGCAACTTCGCTTGTTATATACTGAAGTTTTTAACTTGTTTTATTGTATGGCTTAAGGCTGAAAAAAAAGTTACAAACTTTAAGATAAATCCGGCGAAGTTGAAAACATTCGCCGAGACAACCGAACACTTCGCCGAGCTGGAGACTACGCCAAACAACTAAAAAGTTTACATTCTACGCCGAGCTGGGGGATGAGTTACCCCGCGATTTCATTATATAGATTTTCATACTGTTGTCGAGGAAATCTATATTTAATATGTCTATCCATAAATTGAATAGCCTCACTTTTTTTACCTTGATATTTTAATAATAAGGTTTTCGATGCCAAGTATCCCAACATCTTATAGACTTCAGAATCCTTGGAAATTTTTGTTTCAAGTTGAGTTATTGCTTCGTTTAAATCTTCCATTTTGTTATATTTTCTACATATTTCAACTTTTGCTAAATAAGGGTAGAAATTCGTTTCATATTTTGCGATTGCGTCATTAATTGTATTTATGGCAGCGTAATAGTCATGTTGAACAAAAGCAAAATATTGGGCTTTGGAAGAAAGATACATTTCTTCTGTTTTCTCATTCTTTATTTTTTCAAATCTTTCGAGTAAGCTTTTTAATTCTGCTTTCGCCTCACTACCAAAAAGCTTAATTAAACATCTGAAATAACTCTGAAGATTATATGCATTAGATTTATCTCTATTAAATACTTTTCTTGCAAGATTTATTGCAGATGAAAACTGATCTAAATTTACATATGATAGAACAATTTCTCTCATAACTTTAAATGAATCGCCATATGTTGTAAGAACTTCGTTTAAAGCGTTTATTGCGTCATCATACCTGCCGTTAAGTCTGTAGTAAAAGCCAAGGAGATAGTTATGATCTAAGCCATGAATTTTTTGAACTTCTTGTAACATACTTGGATCTCTAAGCCTAGCTAAAGCTTGACATAAATAATATCTAACCTCGTGGCATATACGTGCATCTAAAAACTTTTCATTTTCAAGCACCCTTTCCGCTAAGGCAATTACTTGATTATATCTTTTCTCAACATTATATAACTCTTTCATCGCACTCAAAAAATGTGAGGGTATTAAGATAGAATCATCTATTACATCTCCATTTTTCAATGCCTCCTTTACCGATATAAACCATGCAGAAATATCTTCCGATGCCGAATCGTAATTTGATAAAACTGACTTTGAACAATTTTTAATTCTATCTAAATAAACAGATTTCAATTTTCTGCTACTTCGACTTATATAATCTCGAACAACATCATTTAGCCGTAAATATTCTTTATCTCCACCAACATGTTCAACAACACAGTTTAAAACTAATTTTTCAATCAGATCTAATGCAGGAGTAAATTCATCTAGTAATATTATTTGTAAGTAAGAGTAACTTACAAAATCGAAATATGATAAAATTGAAAGCAAATTATCTGAGAAATCATTTTTAAATCGAAATATCAAAGCATGAACTTTATCGTAATTAAATTCTACAAGAACTGAAGAATTCTTGAACAAATAATCATATCCTTCGCTTCTTATTACATCTATTGCAAAGAAAATTTGATCTGGAAAACCATTAAACAAGGGAATGATATTATCGATTTGATCTCTCGTAAGCTCAATATCATAAATTTCGAGCAAGGCTGTGAAAAGATTCTGTCTTTCATTTGGATTTAATTCAGGTAGATTTAATGTAAATATTTTATCTGAAAATCTTATCGTTACTGGTCGAAATCTTGCCCGAGAAATTACACACATGTACAGTTTATCGTCGTTTCCAAGCAATTCAATTAAATCCCAATACCAATCAACTACAGTCCCATCTTCCATGACAACAGAATAGTTGTCTAGTATATAAATAAGCCCTTTTTGCGATTTTAATTCTAAAAGTAAATCCTTGCATATTGATAACTTTTCATTCATTGGTTGATTAATTAAACCTTTAGTTATCTCAGGAGAGGAATTGCTATAACCAAGATCATATAACAATTGAATGAAATCCTCGATACTAGCTTTGTTAGTCATTGTTATTATCTCCGCCTCATAACCAAATCTTATTTTTGCTGAATCCCTTAGCATATGCGTAAGAAATTTACGTCGCCCAATTGAAGGAAACCCAGAGATAATTATTATTTGAGGCGATAACTTAGAAGAATCATAAATTCTATCTTGAAATATTTTCCTCAATTCTGTCCTACCAATAAAAAGCTGGTCAAGTTGTTTATTAGTTGATGAATATTCTAAATTCAAAATTCGCCTATGATTTTTTATTCGCTCTGCAGCTTTTGATGGCTTAGCTATATATCGTAGATTATAGTTTTCTTTTATCCAGTTTGGAATCCTCGAATCATCATGTTTAATATTTGTATCTATGATTATTGGATAAAATATTTTTATCTTGGAATCAGTAACTAATTGTTGCGCTTTATTGATTTCTTGCATTACCCACTTGCTTTCTAACGCATCTTCTGAAATAAATAGACAAAATATATCACTAATATCTAGTGTTTTGAATATTTCATCTAAAGTCCTTTCTCCAGGTTCAAAAGTCCATTCATCGAATATGATATTTTCTTCACCCAGTTTTTCAGCAACAATTTTTACATACCATTTTTGTTTACTGCTGTGTGATAAAAAAGTTCTTGCCATATTATTATTTTAAAGGTTCAACTTACTTAAAAAATTTAAATGAAATGAATAATAAAGTTCACTGGCTGCCGGATAGAAGTGAATACCCCGCTGAAGCTTTTGTGCAAAGCATTTGTGGCGGAGTAGCAGCGAATAGCCGGTACTGCAGCTGATAATTGTTCTACTGCTCACAGCCCCAATAATAATAATTAGCCAATTTGGTAATTTGATAATTCGGCAATGATTTAGTTTTCTTCATTTGCAATTGTTGGTTTGTTTAAAATTATGAATGATGAATGTTTATTCATCATTCGAAATCGTTTGATCGTTTAGTTCTGGCAATATATTTAATGTTTCATCACTGCTCAACACCTGCACATCTTTTAATCTTCGTTCAATAGCTTTGGTACGTTTGCCTACTACATCTTCCAGTTGGTTTAAACCTGTTTGTATATTCTTTTGTGCTTTATCCAGCAAGCCGCTGAAATTGCCGAACTCTGTTTTTACGGCGCTGAGCAACTGCCATACTTCGCCGCTGCGCTTTTCTATGGCGAGTGTGCGGAAACCCATTTGTAAACTGTTGAGCAGCGCACTGAGCGTGGTGGGCCCGGTAATGATAACCCGGCAATCGCGTTGCATGCTTTCGAAGAGCCCGGGTGTACGCAGCACTTCGGCATACAGGCTTTCGAATGGCAGAAAGAGTAGGGCGAAATCGGTGGTGTTGGGTGCATCAATGTATTTGCTGCAAATATCCTGTGCGCAGTTGCGGATGCCTTTGGCAAATGTGCGGCGGTGTTCTTCTATCAGTTCGGGGCTGCCGTGTTCATAGGCATCGGTCAACAATTCAAATGCTTCTTTGGGAAACTTACTATCAATAGGCAGCCACAAAGGTTCGTTGCTGTTTTGTTTGTTGGGCAGCTTTACGGCAAACTCAACCAATGCATTGCTGCCTTGTTTGGTCTTTACATTTTTTGCATACTGGTCGGGCGTAAGAATTTGTTCAAGCAAACTTTCCAGTTGATACTCGCCGAGCACACCGCGTGTTTTTACATTGCTGAGCACCCGTTTTAAATCGCCCACGCCGGTAGCTAAGGTTTGCATATCGCCGAGGCCTTTGTGTACGGCTTCCAGCCGTTCGCTGACGAGTTTGAAACTTTCGCCGAGCCTTGCTTCGAGTGTTTGCTGCAGTTTTTCATCAACGGTAATGCGCATTTGCTCCAGCTTCTGCTCATTGCTTGTTTGCATGGCTGTAACTTTTTGTTCGATGGTGTTGCGCATGGTGTCGAGCTTTGTGCTGGTGTCTGTGTTTTGGTCGCTTTGTTTGCGCAGCAGTTCAAAGAAATTATCTTTTTGTTGTGTATTGAAATCGCTGATGCTTTGCGCCAAATCTTTTTTAAAACTGCTGAGTGCTTCTTTTATTTCTGTGCGGCTTGCCAGTGCATTGTTGTTATTACTTTCACTGAAAGCAGATAATTTTTTATCTATGGTTTCTGTGAGATGATTGAGTTTTTCTTCGAAGGACTGAAGCGATGCGGCCAATTCTTTCCTGGCATAAGCACTTTGTTCAAAACTTTCTTTGCGGTTGGCCGCAATCTCGTTTTTCACCGCCGTTTCAATACGGTTGATATCGGTTTTGAGTTCATCAAATTTATGCGCGGCATTATCTTTTGGCTTCAGCAGTATCAGCAACAATAAACCAATGATAAGGGCAAGGAGTATGTATACAATCGTCATGAATAAGCCAGCTAATTTGCAAACAAGATAATGATGTTTATAAAATACAACAAAAAACGGTGTGATTTTTACTGCACAGCGCCGGTGTTTTGCCTTTGATTATCCAGCTTTTCTTCTATTGACTGGATGGATTTTTTTATGTCTTGCCGGCTTCTTAAAACCTGGTTATTTAGTTCCAGCCGGTTTGCCAGAATTTCTTTACGGATGGCTTCCTGGCCCTGCTGTAAATCGCTGTGCAGGGATTGTTCTGTATGCTGCGCGGCGGCAAGCAGGCCGGCCTCTATGCGTTGCAGGTTGTTTTGCAAAGCTTCGTGCCTGGCATTTTGCTGTAGGGTGATTTCCTCCAGCTGTGCGGCCAGGTTTTCTATCGCCTGTTGTTGTGCTTTATTGTTGCCGGTGAATAATTTTATTAAGATAATAATCAAGAGCAGGATGCTTATGCTGAAAAGTATATAGAGTTCTGTCATTATTTATTTTTTTGAGCTGCGAAAATGATGGGTTTATGTTTTATAAATGATTTTTTTATTTAGTGAATTGATTTTAATAAGGATTATTTTTTGAATGAAAAAGTTTGTTGTGTTAATGTTGATTCATTCATTTTTTAAGCTGAATGCCTGCATATTTTCGTTTTATATAACGTTTTTGATTGCCTGAGATTGTATGATCTTTAATCAGAAAAATCTTATGAACCATAATTCAAACGAATCAGGGTTCAACTGCTGAAAAGTCATTAGCACAAAAGCTTAATCAGGGCATGTGCACGGATGTGTTGAAACCGCCGAAGGAGGTTAGCGAAGACAATAAAAGGTAAACATGAAACTGCGCAAATATCATCCGTGCTTGAACTTTTCCTGCCCAACTGACGTTTGTCAGGCAGGGGTTCTTTTTCTTTCAAGAGAAAAAGAACAGAAAATATTAGGGTCCAACTGCTGAAAAGTCATTAGCACAAAAGCTTAATCAGGGCGAAAGAAAAAATGTGCCGAAATCTAAGATTGCCGAACACTATTAAAAAACAAACCTGCTGTGAGCAATATCATTTTTTCTTGAATTTTCCTGCCCAACTGACGTTTGTCACGCAGGGTACTTTTCTTTCAAGAGAAAAGTACGGAAAAAAGGTTACCAATTCGGCGGGTATTCATTAATCCAGTGAAAGCCTCTTCCGGTAAGCGAATAATCTTTCTTTTGTTTACGGATAGATATAATAGTGGCGGTATCTTTTTTAATAATACCGCTGAAGGTCACCGTATCATTACGCATGGTATAATTCAGCAAAGCATATTGCGTGGAATCGTAGTTGCTGATCGTAAAAGTTTTCTTCACCGTATCAACGGCTAACTTTTTCCATTTCGTAGTATCGGAATTCATTTTGATAGATACGCTGCCCGGATATTGTACAAACATTTTGCTCCAGCCCACAGTATCCTTTTTATTGGAAATTACAGGCAATGTATCATGGTTTAAAATAAAAGTATTCACTGCATAGAACCCTTCCATAGGCACCGGCTTTTTATTTAATGTGGTTTGTAAGTAAGAAGAATTATTCCACAGCATAACTATGATAAAAAGAACCTTTATTACGCGCAATGAAACCTGCATCCATTGTTTAGGCGCCCGCAGTTTATTATAAACAAGTTTTTCTGTGCGATGGCGGATAAAGAAATTATACAACAGCTTCCAGTCGTACGTTAATATAAAAATGCAGAGCAAAACAATGTGCGTGGAGAATATTTTAACCGGCACATCATACATATAATTCAGTAAAGCAACGTTGAGCATTACTGCCATTGAAAACAAAGTGCCGATCGTTTTGGTTTTCCTGAATAACAATAATACGCCCCCGGTAAATTCCAGCAGGCCGGAAACAAAAGTATAAGCGCGGGAGGCGCCCATAAATGCCCACACGATACCCATGGGCGACATATCGCCAACCTTTTCTTCCAGCCTTGAATAACCATTGGCCGGAAACTGCCCGTCGAAGAGTTTGGCAAAACCATACGTAATCATGGTAAAGGCTACATAATACCGGGCAATAACAATAGTGAATAAATATAACGGGCGATAGCTGGCGCGTTTATGGTCAATAAATAGAATGATGATGCTGATGAGTAAAGACAGAATGACAATAGCAAGTATCAAAACAAAATCGTACGTGGTGTCGCCGCTGCCGGTATTGGTTATTTTATGCAGGTCGTTAAGATGCAGGAATGTTTTACCAAACCAAACCACGAGCTGCTCAAGAAAAGGTATGGGAAAACTAAACTGCGATGTAAACATAAAAGCATATACATACACCACCGCCCAAAGGCTGAAGAATTTTTTTAGCAGGCTGTCGCGTGTAAGGGTTTGTTCATCGGCAGCAAGTATATTTTCCATAAGCAGCTTGTTTTACGGCCAATATAAAAACCAACATTTATTTAAACAAATTGCAATGTATGCAGCGCCTGACAATTCTTCTTTTCCGCATGGGTAACTATCCGCATCAGCCGCATTTAACGCTACCTTAAAACCGGTGCTGTTATCTTTGAATCATGCATACAAAAAAATTGTTAAGCCTGCTTATAGCCACCCTGTTTATTTGCTCAGCACTTCATGCACAAATTCTCGATAAGGTAATAAAATCCGTATCCAAAGATTCTTCTGTAAACAATGTATTAGGCGGATTATCACAGGGCAATGCTACGCTTAGCACAGAAGAGGTAGTGGCCGGTTTAAAACAGGCTTTGGAAAAAGGCACACAAAAGGGCACGTCGAAACTCTCTGCGGTAAATGGATTTTTAAAGAATGCTGCCATTAAAATTTTATTGCCGCCCGAAGCACAGAAAGCTGAACAGGTATTGCGCAGTGCGGGCCTTGGTAAGCTTGCAGATGATGCCATCGCTTCCATGAACCATGCTGCTGAAGATGCCAGTAAAAGCGCAGCGCCCATATTTGTAAATGCTATCAAACAAATGACGATACAGGATGCCTGGGGCATTTTAAAAGGCGGCGACACATCGGCCACGCATTATCTTAAAACAAAAACCACAGACCCTTTAACAGAAGCTTTTAAACCAGTAATAGAAAAATCGCTGCAGAAGGTAAATGCTACAAAATACTGGAACGATTTAGCCACCGCCTATAATAAGATAAATCTTTTTGGCAATAATAAACTTGATACCGACCTCTCCAGCTACGTTACCGGAAGAGCCTTGAATGGCATTTTTTATGAGATAGGCCAGCAGGAAAAAGACATCAGGAAAAACCCTGCAGCCCGCACTACCGAACTTTTAAAAAAAGTGTTTGACAAACAATAATAATTTTCTGTTCATAGCTGATACTGTAAATATTTATACTTAAGTTTTCTCCTCACCATTATTATTCGCCTGTATTTGTTTGCCTTGCAATAAGCAATAGCAATGATGGAATAGCTCAATAAGTTATTTTTATAAAAGAGTTACCCGCCGCTATAACAATTCGCTTCTCAAAACAATTCATAATCCCTGATATCTTCAATTCATCCTTATCAAAATGCAACTCATTACGGGCGTCCTGCACTGCGTGGTGTGTGCGGTTTAGTATTGCATCATAAATAAAAAAAACAGCTAAGCCTGTAAACACTAAAACAAAAACATAACACATGAAACACTTATCACTTATTGCAACCATTGCTGTTGCTATGCTATCATTTGCATCGTGCAAAAAAGACTCATCTGATCCCGCGCCGGGCGGACCGGGCAATTCCGGAAAGAAATTAGTAAAGGTTATTGAAACTGAAGACGGACAGGTAACGACGTACAACTTAACGTACAATAACGATAACCGCCTTACATCAGTTAAGAGCACCGATGATTCAAAGTCAACAATATTTACGTATGATAATGCCGGTAATCTTACGGGTATTGAACAAAGGGAAGACAATGATTTTAAAAACGTTTATACTTACACCTATCAGAATAATATACCGGTTTCCGGTACATTCAAAAGCTGGCAGCTTACGGCTGGCGAACCGGATGCCTTAATTGAAGATGATAAGCTCACTTATATTGTAAGCAATAACCAGGTAACGAACATTAAAGTGGATTTACTGATGGGCGAAACTTCAATGAATTTTGCAATAGCCTATGCCAATGGCAATCCCAAATCTATTAGCAGTACCGGCGCTTATAAATATTCGGCCACTTTCACATTTGGCAATCACAAGCCGATATTTCCTAAAGTAACCAACTGGGTATTAGACCAGGCCGGTTTTGCTGTGCAATATGGTGTAGAGAATGAACTCCTTTCCGTAACCTGGGATTTTCCAGGCACAGAAGAAGATTATAGCATAAACTCTACTTATACATTCGACGATAAGGGTTATGCGCTTACCAGCACCGATGGAACAACACAACTAAAATTTGAATACCAGTAAACACAATTGTTAACCTTTGAAGGCAGGCCGGCTTTATGCCGGCTTTTTTATATATAAGCGGCAATGGATAACTGCAAAAGAAGAATGAAAGATGAACAGATTTAGGTGGCAGGATTCGCTTTAGCGTACCGGCTAAAAATAAAAAAGCCTTAACTCATTCATAATCACACAAGCTAAGGCTCCTTTAAGCTGTAGGGGGAGGGATCGAACCTCCACGAGGCGGTTAGCTAAAATGCAAAGTTTAGTGGTCAACCCTGGTCGGCCTTACCA
>JAEWBD010000465.1 GCA_023391315.1 Bacteroidota bacterium
TTCTTCGGGGTTTGTTGTGGTTGGCCTGGCAACATACATGCTGGCGAAAGTTATAAGGCGGCTGCTGTCAAATGATTGCACAAATTGTTTCATATCCCTTACCCAGGCCCGGCCTTCTTCTGTTTGCGATCTGAATTCATTGCCTACACTGTAGGCGATTAAGCAGGGATGATTCCAATCGCGTTCAATCATCTCTTTCATCTGTGATTGAAACTTTCGGCGCATCATCGTATCGCTCATTTGCTTTGGTGTCATCTGCCAGTTGCCGGCTTCTTCTATTATCAGCAAGCCGTGTTCATCCGCCCAATCCAACTGGTATTCCGTAACGGGATAATGATTGATGCGCGACAGTTCCATGCCACCGCTTTTAATAAGCGTAAGATCTTTATCCAGGACTTCTTTAGGATCCATCGATCCATAACCCGGATAATCCAGTGGCCTGTTGCAACCACCCATTTTTATCGGCTCACCATTCAGTAATAATTGCGTGCCTTTTACTTCAATCTTTCTTATACCAAATCTTTTATCCAATGTATCTGAATTGGTTGAAACCTGTGCTGTGTAAAGATTGGGCGCATCCTGGTTCCAGAGTTTTACATCTTTTGCAGCAAGTGTGCCTGTTATATCTGTTATTGCCGTTTCGCCTGCGCCTATAGAAATATCGACTGGTTTAAATACAATATCCGGAGTTTTATCATCATGCTTTATTAGAAGTTTTATAGGTACTTTTTGCGCTGATGACGAAGTATTTTTAATAAAAGCTTTGATACTGATTACTGCATTACCTTTTGCCAAATCCGGTTCAGTAACAACCTTTATATTTTGAACATATACTTCAGGCCGTGTTATAAGATGCACCGGCCTCGTTATGCCGCCATAATTAATCCAGGGAAACCATTGTGCTGCATTGGGTTTATCATAATTATCACTGGCTTTGGCGCCGGGAATAGTAGTGGTATCCCAGGCATTGTTTACTTCAATAGCTAAGCAGTTGCTGTCTTTTTGTGCTGCTGTTATATCAAATTCAAACGGTGTATAACCACCTTCATGTTTGCCTATCAGTTCACCATTTAGCCATACTTTACATTTATAAAATACGGCATCAAATTTTAAGTAAGTTCTTTTTTGAGATGATGCAACAGAAGTGAATTTTTTGAAATACCATGCTTTGCCTGTATAAAACATGTATCGCGTATCGACAGAAAAACAATGCGGCACGGTAACATTATCAAAAGAAGATGAATTAAAGTCAGCATTATACCAACCGCTTTGTTCACCCACTTTAACCGGGTCTGTTGCAAATTTCCATTCGCCGTCCAGGCTATAATCGTTTGCCTGCTGGGCATTAGTTGATATGGATAAAAAGAGAATAAAAATTATTGTGATATACCTCATAGTAATTATTTTTTTCCGGCTGATACAATTCTTTCTGCAGCGGTGTTACCAATTATATTTAAGGCCTGCTGATTGTAATGTATCTGGTCTTTCATTAACCCTTTTTCTATAAATGAACCCGTTTCATCATACACAAGCATTACGTTTTTCATACTCTTCGAAACTTCCCGCTGGCACCTGCGCACTTCATCAAAACCCCGTTTGTCATGGTCTTTATAATATCCCGTTTGTATAATATAAAAAGGAATATTATCACCCAATTCTCTCCTGAATCTCAGGATAAGATTTTCCAAAGTGGATTGATATACTGCTGCTGTTAAATGCCCTGTATTTATAGCATTGGCATCTCTTTCTCCCTGGCTCCATATAATACCTTTTAAAGCCATTCCTGTTTTGCGAATAGCAGCGTTGGTTTTAATAATGGCGCTATCAAATAAAGGCAGACGGCCCGTTGTATCCCAGGTGCCATAATCATCCAGCTCTGCTTTGTGACTGCATGAACTGCCACCCCTTGCCGCCTGAACAATGACTACTTTATTGCCTGTTTGTTTTGCGTAAGCGTTTGCAAATGCAGGCCAGGCGCTGCCTGTATTGGCTTTTTGAAAATGCAGCTCGTTGCAACCCACCGGATCTTTTAATGGCTTTAATGAATTATTAGTGTAACAATATTCGTATGCAGTGGTGGCAACAGAGGCATTGCTATCGGCCATACCTACCGCATTGCTTTGGCCTGCAACAAGAAATAAAGCTTGTTGTGCATGTAACGTATAAACAACGTTCATGAATACTATTATCATTACATATTTCATTATTGCCATTCAGGGTTTTGTTCGAGTAAATTGTTTGCATTTATTTCATCCTGCGGAATAGGAAAATAGCGATTGCGCTGCTGCGGTGTGCGTGTTGGGAAAACATCATTTACTGCTTTTGGTATTACCTGCATAAAAGTATTTGTTCTGGTAAGGTCGTACCAGCGGTCGCCTTCCCCAAAGAGCTCCCAGCTTCTTTCACGCAATACAGAATCTTTAAATTGATCTTTGGATAAACCTTTTGTAAGACCGGGTAAACCGGCGCGGCTTCTTACCACATCAATATAACTATAGCTTTCATCCGTAACGCCATTGGCTTCTGCTGATGCTTCCGCTGCTATCAGGTACACGTCGGCTAATCTTAAAATAGGAATATTGATGCCATGGCTTGGCGAAACAGGGTCCATATATTTTTTGACTTCTACGCCATGTGGTGTAATAGGAGTTACATCTTTCTGATGCACCACCTCGCCAAGTTTGTTTATATAAAATGTATCAAGCAATTGCCTTCTTTTATCGGCAGGATCGAATGAATCAAAGAATGACTGGTAAGCAAATGCAGATCCAAAAGATGTAACCGCATATGCAGGCCCATCGCTGTTTTTAGGGCCGTACAAACTGATAATTTGCGTGGAATTGCCGGGCGATGTATTATCGCATTCGTATGCCCACATATTTTCCTGCCGGGCGGCATCTTCTTTTGAAACATCATATACATCCAGTACGTTTGGCATTAACGAATAAGCGCCGCTGTTGATAACTGCCTTTGCTTTTTCAAGTGAGGCCGCCCAGTTTTCATCGTACAAAGCTGCCTTTGCATATAAAGCCATCGCCACTTCTTTCGACGGCCTGCCCTTAGTTACACCGGCTGCATACGGTTTTAAATCATTTATTGCCTGGTCGAGATCGGCATAAATTTGTTTATATACATCTTTCTGTTCTGTTTTGCCAACAATGGCAGAATCGATGCTGGTGCTTGGCCTGGTTTTCACTACAATATCCCTGAAGTTTTTTGTAAGTGTCCACATATAAAAAGCACGGAGATAATAAGCTTCGCCTAATATTTCAGTACGTCTTGTAGCATCCATATCCGTATTTGGCACTTTAAACAAGACCCAGTTTGCTTTTTCAATACCGGAATAACAGGATTGCCATATTTGCTGTGGTGACTCAAATTGCCGGCTAAAGCTTTTTTGAGTTGTATAATTGGGATCGTAACTAAACAGCGTATAAGTATCCCTGCCAACAACCGGTCTTGGATAAATCTGGTCGGCACTAAAATCTGAAGCAAAAGTTCCCGCTGTATTATACAGGTCAACCAATGGCCCATACACCGCTGTAATAGCGGCTTCGGCATCGGAAGCTGTTTTGTAAAAATTGTTTGTAAATATAGATGAATAGGGTGTTTCTTCAAGTTTATTGCATGACGTAATAACCACAAGCGCAAACAGTGAAGCAACTATTGTTCTTATATTTTTATGAAAGCACATGATTTTAATGATTTAAATTGAGCGATAGAATTATGATCAAAAAGTAACCTGCAGGCCAAACACAAACGTTCTTGCAGCCGGGTATACCAGGTTATCAACGCCAATAACCGTATTGGAGCCGCCGAAAGTGTTTACTTCAGGATCATAACCGGAATATTTTGTTATAAGGAACAGGTTATTGGCACTTGCGTAAATTCTTGCAGCATTAATAAACTTTACCTGGGGCAGCCTGTATCCTAATGTTATATTCTTCATGCGTATGTAAGAGCCATCTTCCACAAACCTGTTTGATACCGGCAATCTTCCTCCCTGGAAACCGCTGGCATATTCATTACCAGGATTGGTTTCCGACCACCTGTTCACCAATCCCTTTACTACATTTCTTCCACCCAAACCATTTTCGAAAGTGTATCTGCTCAGGTTAAAGATCTTATTGCCCTGTACTCCTGACAGAAATATGGAAAGATCAAAATTTTTATAACTGAGATTAGTGGAGAAACCGAAAATGAATGAAGGGTTGGCGTTACCTGTTATCTTTTGATCATCGGCAGTTATCTGTCCGTCGCTATTTAAATCAGCTACCCGCACACCGCCAACTCTTGAACCGCTGCCCGGTAATACAGAATCCCCTGTTTGATAAATACCATCAAACACATACGTTTTAAATATTCCCAATGGTTCATCTACTTTTAAAACACTGTATGGGTTCAGCACATATTCATCTACACCGCCTTCAAGGCCCAATAACTTATTCCTGTTGATCGTAAGGTTGGCGTTTGCATTCCATTTAAATGCGCCGTCCAAGATGTTTGCATCCACCGAAAACTCAAATCCTTTATTGCGAATGCTGGCGAAATTGCCGGTAACAGAAGCATAGCCTGAAGACAAGGGAAGGTTCTTTACAAATAACAGGTCTTTTGTGGTTTTATCATAATAATCCATGGCAATGGTTATCCTGTTAAACAAACCAATGTCCAGACCGATATCTGTTTGTGCAGATTTCTCCCAGCGAAGATCGGCATTCGGAATGCCAGTAGGGCTTATGCCGGTTGTATAAACGTGATCAAATTCATAATTGCTGCCGGAACCTTCCAGCGCTAATGATTGATATGGAGAGATAGCACCTGCATTACCGGTTACGCCATAAGTGGCCCTTAATTTAAAATCGCTGAAGACTTTACTGTCTTTCATAAAATCTTCTTCTATAATGCGCCATGCGCCGGCCACAGCCGGAAAGAAACCCCATTTATGATTGGCTCCAAATTTTGAAGCGCCGTCATAACGTGCGGTTATATCAAGCAGGTATTTGTTTTTGAACCCATAGTTAATACGGCCCATGAAAGAATTAAGCGCTTCCTTCGACCTGTAAGCAGATACTGTTCTGTTGATAGCAAGCTGTAAGGCTTCATTTAAAGTGGCATCATTGGGAAAACCGGAAGCACTGATGGAATTGGTATTATAAAGATCATTCTGTATAGCATATAACCCGGTAAACTTAAAGGCATGGTCGCCAAAATTTTTATTATAGGTAAGCACACTTTCATGCAGCCATGATAATGTGTTGGCGTTGGCCTTGCTGCCTGAACCGGAATTGGGGTTCACTTCTACTTTCGCCAATATGTATAAAGGAGAATAATAATCCGTTAAGGTAGAACCTATATCTGCATTAAACGACGCATTATACGTTAACCCATTAATGATTTTTGCATTAAAATATACATTGGCCAATGTTCTGCGAATAGCATTCCTGTTGAGTATTTCTGCCAGTCCCAACGGATTTGATATTTCCCTGTAACGGCCGTTAAACTGGTCGGCAAAAGGGTATATTTTACCATCTTCTGTATATGGAACCAATGTTGGCGGCGCTCCCAATGTAGCGCCTACGATGCCTTGTGTAACAAGCGAGCCGTCCATTGAACTCAAACCTGTGGGGATCTTGTTATTGATACTGTAACTTGTAAGCATACTGGCCCCCACTTTAAAACGGTTACTGATAGTATGATCCAGTGTGGCTCTTAATGAATAACGTTTAAAATTGGAATTGATGACGATACCGTCCTGGTCAAAATAGTTCGCAGATAAAGAGAAGTTCGTTTTTTCAGAACCCCCGCTTACAGAAGCCTGATAATTCTGCATACCCGCCTGCCGGTATATGATATCCTGCCAGTCGGTGCCATTGCCCAATGATTTGGGGTCAGGATAAATCTCACTCTTATATATGTCATTTTCAAGATCAGCAAATTCTGCCGCATTCATCATAGTAAGCGTTTTGGTAATATTTTGTATGCCCTGGTATGTTTCAAGCTGTACACGGCTTACCCCTCTTTTGCCTCTTTTTGTAGTAATCAGTACCACGCCATTAGCGGCCCTTGCACCGTAAATAGCGGTTGAAGAAGCGTCTTTCAAAATTTCAACAGATTCAATATCGCTTGGATTAATAGTAGATAAAGGGCTTACATCATTAACGCCACCGGAGTTCGTGATCTGTATACCATCAATTATATACAAGGGTTCGGAGGAGCCATTAACAGAGTTGGTACCTCTTATTCTTACACTGATGTTACCACCAGGCGCGGCACTGTTTTGAGTGATCTGCACGCCGGAAGCCCTTGCAGCAAGGCCCTGCGCAACATTGGCAACAGGTGTTTGGGTTATTTCATCCGCCTTCACAGAAGCGATAGAACCTGTGGTGGCAGACTTTCGCTGCGTTCCGTAACCAACCACTACCACATCCGATAGATTTTTAGCAGTGGTAACAAGTGTAACAGCTATAGTGGTTTTGCCATCAAGCCTTACCTCCTGTTGTTCATAACCCTGGTAAGAAAAGCTCAACACAGCATTGTCATTTACATTGGTTAACGTAAATGAGCCGGAAGCGTCGGTAGCTGTGGCCCTGACTGTGTTTTTAACTGTAACCGTAACGCCTTCCAAAGCAACACCGCTGTCGCTTAAAACCTTACCGGAAACTCTCGATAAAATATGCTGCGCAGAAACCGGATTTACAGACAGGCTGCAAAGAAATAGTACTACGAATGTTAAAGATAGCAGCGCTTTAAATGACAGTAAAGTTTTCATATATGCAATCGTCTTTTTGTGTTAAATAAGCAGTATTGAATAACGCGGGCAAAAATAGAAGCAGCGGGATTTGAACAACAGTTTTGTACCCGTTTTGGTCAACAGGATGTACCGGTAACGATACCGCAAACGAAACCGGTAGCTATGGTTATAGTAAAAAATTTAAACCAAAGAAAAATATACCGGCAAAATATCGTTACAGGCCTGTCAGGCAAATCATTATTTTTATCCCTTTTAGCAGCTATGATTGATCGGTCTAACGAATTTTAATGCTGATGATACGATGTGTTAAGTGCAATATGGTGCATGCCATTTCAAAATCCGGAAAGCTCAGAGGTAAGCAGCGGTATTACTGTAAAGAGTGTAATATCTATTTCACCATACATGATACAGAAAAGAAAGATTTACTGGATAACAACAATAAGAGGCATATAGCAACCATAGCGGATATTGCTAAGGCATTGAATGTTTCCAAGTCAACGGTGTCAAGGGCATTACATGAACATAGCGATATTAATGAGCAAACCCGTCGGGCAGTACTGCAAATGGCAAAGGAATTAGACTACCAGCCTAACCTGCTTGCTAAAAGCCTTGTACAAAACAAAACCAATACCATAGGTATTATCGTACCTGAATTTCTTACTTATTTCTTTCCAACGGTCATTATCGGCGCGCAGCAGATTGCATCAGCGGCCGGTTATAATGTTATTATTTGTCAATCGCAGGAGTCATATGAAACAGAAGTTTCCAATGCCAATGTTTTAATAGCCAACAGGGTGGATGGCGTGCTGATATCCATGACACGCGAAACAAAAAACTTTGATCATTACAAACGGTTTGAAAGACACGGCATTCCCGTGGTTTTCTTTAACAGAGTTTGCGATGAAATGAATGTGCCTAAGGTTTTGGTGAACGATTATAATGGTGCTTTTAAAGCAACGGAACATCTTATAAAAAGCGGGTACAGGCGCATTGCACATATAGGTGGCCCTGCTAACCTGCGGTTAAGCCATAACCGTTTAAACGGTTATAAAGACGCTTTAAAGAAACATAAACTTCCAATATTAGATGAATTGATTACAAGCTGCGATCTTTCAAAACAGGCCGCTATAAAAAGTGCGAAACAATTACTGGAATTGGCAACGCCGCCGGACGCTGTTTTTTGTGTCAACGATCCTGCCGCTATCCAATTAATGCTTGTGGCTAAAAACAAAGGCATTGACATCCCGGAAGATTTGGGTGTAGTTGGTTTCAGTAACGATCCCATTGCAGCTATTATTGAACCTTCCTTGACAACCGTAGAACAGCCAGTGGCTGAAATGGGCAGAAAAGCAATGCAGTTATTAATTGATAAATTAAACGGACACATTGGTAAATCAACCCCGGCCTATTTATCACTTAATACAAAATTGGTTGTGAGAAAGTCGTCTGTTATGAACGATATATCGTAATTAAACATTAAAAATCTCCACCATCCATCCTGGCAAGCAATATCAAGATCAGCAATGAAACAGTCAATATTTAAAAATATCCCTGGATGGATTAACGAAAAGCGTTAAGATGCCAATTAATATTATAGAAGATTATTAGTGCCAATCGTCGTAATATTTCGATAACAGCGTAAAATTTAAATAACATTGGAAACTCGCAGAAGCCATTTATAGTACCGATGGTTGAAGTACTATATTGTGATACAATAACCGTACAAGACAATTCCGGATTAAATCAAAGACTATTCAAAAACTTAATCAGCTTAGCCCTTTCTGCAGCTGATAAATTCATAAACTGTTCTTTTAACGCAAATAGATGAGAACGGCGAGACTTACCGTGCATTTATGGTAGAGGTATATTCAGCCCTGCACTTTATCATTCGCTTTTATAACCATTCTTAACGATTGGTCTTTTGTAAAGTACCCAATAATCCAGTTGTATAAAGTCTTTAATCTATTATCAAATGCAATTAGAGAAGCGATATGTATAAACAGCCATATTAATAATGCCGGAAAACCGCCTACATGCATTTTTGGTTTTTCAAGATCAACTACTGCACGGTTCTTGCCTATGATTGCCATCACGCCTTTGTCGTAATAAGCAAAAGGTTGTGGCGCTTTTCCCTTTGCTATGGCTTTAAAATTTTTTGCAAGATGCGTGCCCTGCTGAATAGCAGGCTGTGCTAACTGTGCATGCCCTTCCGGGAATTTCTTATCTCCTGTCAGCAAACAATTATCGCCAACAGCATACACATCATCCAGTTCTGCTACACGATTAAATTCATCCACCATTATTCTTTTACCGCGACCATAAGCAGATGCAGGAATGCCTTCAATTACATTACCCGTTACACCCGCAGCCCATATAAGATTTTTTGTTTGAATGATGTTGCCGCTTGATAGTTTCACTTCATCGTTTTCATAGCTGTTGATGAATGTGTTTGTAATAATTTTTATACCTAATTTTCCAAGTGTTTTTGTTGCGTCAAGTTGTGCCTGTTCACTCATCTGGCTGAGCAAGGCTTTTGCTCCGTCAACAATATAAATATCCCCCATTGCATTTTTTAACTCTGGATAATCTTTTCGAATGATATTCTTTCTCATTTCGCCCAGCATGCCTGATACTTCAACACCTGTGGGTCCGCCGCCTGCCACAACAATCGTTAATAATTTTCTCCGCAGCGTTTCATCTGTTGTATTGCAGGCTTCTTCGAGCGATTGCAATAAAGTATTCCGCATGCCCAGCGCATCCGTTAAAGTTTTCATGGGGATTGTATTGCGCTTTAAAATATCATTACCAAAGAAGTTGGATATAGAACCGAATGCAAGTACGAGATAGTCATATTCAAGTGTGGCATTGTTCAAATAAACCTTATGTTCTGCTGCACTAATTTTTTTCAGTTCGCCTAAATGAAAGCGGATATTCTTTCTCTTTCTTAAAAATTTCCTGAACGGGTAACTGATATTGGACGCTTCAAGAAACCCTGTTGCCACCTGGTAAACCAATGGTGTAAATTGATTGTAATTATTTTTATCCACCAGCGTGATTATATAGTGTTTATCATTTGCAAGTATTTTAATAAAATTCAAACCTGCAAATCCACCGCCAATAACAACTATATGTTTAATACCCGGAGAAGCCATTGAAAAAAATTTTTATTTAAAAGAAATAAGGCGGGCAATATTCTGTAACAAAAACCAGTCAAATATTCGCCATCAAAAAAGGAATAGCCGGTATAAATTTATTCATCTTTTATGTTTTGAAGATTTTTCAACCGTTGTGAGGTTGTAAACCTCACGTATTTCACTTCCAGAATTTTTTGATTTTTGATAATAATATACTGGTATTATCATGTCCCGTTTCCAATAAAATACCTTTTGCGGCAAAAGCAAAACATTCAATAGCATATAACACTGTTTCACCTAAATTCACCATATCATCCTCAAAGCTGTACACTTCCACTATCTCAAACTCGTCGCTGTTAATGAAACATTTTGTTTGTGGGCAAAACAACTTGTTGCCAAGCAGGTTAAAGTCCATTGTAAACCCACGGTTCTGAAGATCAGTAATGGTATCTATAATCATAGTATAATAATTTTTATCAGTAGAAATGGATTTGTTATTTGCAACCGCTGATAACAACCTGGATGTTTCTTCAGCATCCGTTATAAAAGACAGTGGCCGTATTGATGAAATATGGCTTGGTGATATGCGCCGCTGCTGCCAACAGTATTATCCAATGCATTATTGTATAGCGGAAACTATAGGTTATGTGTATGAATCATGATTAATGTCCATACCATGAAACACTAATCAAAAGATTGCCTGTGCCTGTTAAAGACAATGTGGTGTATAAATTTTTTGGATGATTGATGATAAAACAGTGTGTGTACTTTCTTTCAATAATATAAAGTCTTGATGATTGGATAACTATTGTAATGCCCTTGTCCGGACCAAAGACATTCCAATAGTGTGGTGCGCAATAAAGCAGTGTATCACCTGTATTTTATGCAAATGCATTACAGCGTTTCTGCTGCACCCATAATGAATTCAGCCACTTTACCGGGCTGCGATAACATAGGAACATGACTTGATTCCAATTCAAGCACCGTTGCATTGATCATTTTTGCTTCAGCCCGGGTTAATGCCGGTGGCACTGTTTCGTCATTTAAACCAATGATGCACCATGACGGTTTATTTTTCCATGCTGCTTTTGAAATTTTGGTAACTGTGCCTTTGGCCGCCCACGGTGTTTGCGTAGCAAACAATATTTTCCTTTCCTGTTCAGGAAGGTCCTGTGCAAAAAAGGAATCAATCCCTTTAAATGATAAGCTTAAAAATCCCGCGGCATCCTGCTTAAATTCTGCATTGCCCGGGGAAGGCGGATATGGCTGTATTACGTCCACTACCGATTGGCTATCATTTGGGATCAATGCATCAACATACACCAGGCCAACTACTTTAGGATCATTACCGGCTTCTGTAATTACCATGCCTCCATAGGAATGTGCCACAAGTAAAATGGGCGCATCCATAAGGTCGATGGCCCTTTTTGCAGCCGCCACATCATCTTCCAGTGAAGTGAGCGGGTTTTGCACTGCAATTACATTATATCCTTTTGCCTGCAGTAAAGGAATAACCTTTGCCCAACTGGAGCCATCGGCAAATGCGCCATGAACCAGTACAATATTTTTTACGCCTTTTACTTTCAGTTTGGGTTTTACATCCTGTGGCAGCGTGGCGGCAGTGCCTGCCTCCATTGTGGCTGACGGATTTAATTGTTTAACAGTAAGCATAATATTAATTTTTGTTGTTAAGAAATTAGATTAAAAACAACTCCAAAGAGCTTATGCGTGCTCCTTGTGCATTGTTTCGCCAAGTGGCTGTTCATTCATTCGTATAAGATCATCCAGGAACTCACCTCCATCTGTTATGTTTATTTCATGCAGGAAAGGATAAATGCTTTTCTGGACATCCTCGGATGAATTCTGTTCAAAATCATGGCCGCTTTTATGCGATGAAAAAATGGTGTTCATTACATGATCTTTTTATTTGTGTGATATAAAAATCAGCCTGTCGTATCGTTGTGTAGTTGACCGGTTTTCGCGGAGACGCCGCGCCGGCGTGAGTTTGTCCCGTGCACGAACGGGTGGAAAGTGCATGCCTCTTACAACTGCCTCAACGAACTGGCACCCGTCATCTTTGTTACGAAAGGCAGGAATAACTAAGCCTTTACCAATTGTTTGTTTAACCAGTCTTCATATTTAATTTTTCCAAGACGTGCATGATCTCCTGTTACGAGCGAAGTATCATTTAGTTCAACGCCGAAATAAAGTGCATGCATATCAGCGACCAGTTGGCGCGGATCTTCAGTTATATCGAGATAATAGCGAATGAATTCAGACATTGGCATGCGTTCAGGCCCGCCTACTTCAATAATGCCGTTTAATGGCTGGCTGATAGCAATATCCGCCAGCGCAGCCACTGTTTCATCCGAAGCAATAGGTTGTATACCACCCGTTGAAATATGCACTTCATTACCGTTTGTGCCTTCCTGGGCTATGCGGCCGGCAAATTCAAAAAATTGGGTGGAACGTAAAATGGTGTAGGGAATGCCGCCATGTTTAATTAAGTCTTCCTGTCTTTTTTTTGCACGCAGGTAACCGCTGCCGGGCAGCCTGTCAGTGCCAACGATTGATAAAGCCACATAATGCTTCACGTTTGCATAGGTGGCCGCAGACAGCAAATTCAATGTGGAAGTTTGAAAGAAATCCATCACGGCTTTATCTTCAAATGAAGGCGAATTGGAAACGTCAACAAGCACATCTGCCTTTTCCAGCGCTGTATTAAGCCCTTCACCTGTTATAGTATTTACGCCTGAATTAGGTGATGCTGCTAAAACTGTGTGCCCAAGCTGGCGAAGCTGGTTTACGAGTTTTGAACCAATAAGCCCGGTGCCGCCGATTACTGTAATTTTCATGTTTGATTTTTTACGTTTTATAAGATCTGTATTGAGAAAAACTTTTGTGGTAAATGCCATTAACTGCTGTTGATAACCCTGTAACGCCTTAACTGTTCAGCGCTGCCTTTATAACTGATGCTGCCTGCAATAAGGCAGTTTTAACAGCAGGAACTGATGAAAGCGGGTTTAATAAACCGTAATCATGAATTAAACCCCCGTAACGGGTGAATGTTACTTGAACACCGGCTTCATTGAGTTTACGGGCATAAGCTTCGCCTTCATCACGCAGCACATCATTTTCTGCCGTTTGAATAAGGACCGGCGGGAGGCCTTTCAACTGTTCAATACTTGCCTGCAAGGGCGAAGCATAAATTTCTTTGCGTTTGTCTTTATCAGGTAAATAATTATCCCAGAACCATATCATCATATTTTTTGTAAGGAACCTGCCTTCTCCCAGCTTATTGTAAGAGCCGGTTTCAAAATTGGCATCGGTAACAGGCCACAATAATACCTGCAGCTTAATAGCAGGGCCCTTCTTTTCTTTTGCCATCAGCACCACTGAAGCAGTCATATTACCGCCCACGCTGTTGCCCACCACTGCAAGATTTTTTGCATTCACACCAATTTCTTTACCGTGCTCAGATACCCATTTTACCGTGGCATAGATTTGATTAATAGCAGTTGGATAACGGGCTTCAGGCGAAGGCGTATAATCCGGGAATACGGCAACGGCGCCGCTGGCTACCACCAGGTCTCTCACCAGCCTCCTGTGGGTGGGGTAATCCCCCAACACCCATCCGCCGCCATGAATGAAAATAAACACCGGTGCGTCTGGCCCAATTCCCGCGGGCTTTGTAATATGTATATCTACATGTATCCCGTCCTGTGTAATGGTGCTTTCGGATTCTTCAATGCCTGAATAATCCGGGGTAACGGAATTTTGCGCATCCGTTAATACCTGCCGTGCCGCCGCAGGGCTGAGTTGTTCAATAGGCTTACCTGTGCCTGAATTAAGCGCTTTAAGAAAAGCTCTTACTTCTGTAAAAATGCGGGGATCGTCTTCCGCTTTTACAGATTTGTTAAGTTGTGTCATGACTGATTTATTTGAATTTATAAATGAAAATGATGATGCTTTATGCATTTATTTCGCCGGCAACGGGCGGGTTGCTAGCCCTGCCGCTGCCAGGTGGTTTTGAAGTCTCCTGGTTATATCGCAACTGTTATCCGGTATCGTTGTTTCAGGCCCGTCTATAATAATGCCTTTTACACCCGTGGGAGACGTGAGTGCATACAGGACAGTGTTACCGCCGGGGTTTGGGCTTCCCTTAAAATGATACACTTCATCCACGTTAAATTCTTCTTCATATAACCGAAGGTCGAGGCTGCTGCAATACAGGCAATCCGACTGCAAATCAAAGTCGGCTTCATAACCTCTTTGCCGCAGGTCCTGCAATGCATCGGCGGGTGTTTCAAAGTTTTTCATGTTTTATGGTTTCGTTGTTTAATAATCTGTTGCCCTTTACAGCCCTAAGCCGGTTTTTAATTTTTTCAGCATATCCGGGCTGATGTTATCCATATAGGCATTACAGGCATCTATTAAAAAACCTTTTGGCCCGTGCAATACAGAGATGGCATACAACATACGGTCTGCATCAGGCATTGCTGTTTCACCGAAATAATACCATTCATCTACCTTAAAATCTGCAGGCAAGATCCATTGTTGCAGCGCATCGCAATAAATACAGGAAGCCTCTCTCCTGAACTCCAGTTTGTATTCTTTTTCCCTGAGTTTATTCAGCACATCAACTGATACCAAACCATTGCCGGCAGCATATATTGACATATAATCGTTTTTATTTTAATTGTATCGTTTCTTATGTACCCCTGCATCTTTTAAAGCAGTTCCAGTTCAAAGTGTATAGTGTTTGCTTTTATACTTTTCCGTTCCGGGGCTTATTAAAAAATTCTTTTGTGGCAATCGAAGAATATGCCAATATTTTATACGATTGGTTTGCAGCATTTTAATTTTTATCGCCGCAATAAATTATTGTTATATCAATAATTATTGAAAATAATCGTGTGATAGAGTGTTGGAACAGAATGTTTTATGATTGCGAGATATAACTGTTGTAATTTTGTTGCTAAGAATAAGAACTTATTGCATACACTAAAACAGTCTTGATTTGAAAGCTAAGATCCTGATAGTAGAAGACCAGTTTATTGAAGCAAAGAGCCTTAATGTTATACTCACTAATGCAGGTTACTCCACTTGCACTATTGCAAGATCAGTAACTGCTGCATTGTCAATAATTGAAAAAGAAAAACCCGATCTTGTACTGGTTGATATTTTTTTGCAGGGAGAAGGCACGGGGATCGATCTTGGTATAATACTGAACCAGCAGAATATGGCGTTTGTTTATTTGTCCGCCAATTCCAACAGGCAGATACTGGAACAGGCAAAGCCCACAAAGCCTTATGGTTTTATGGTAAAACCTTTTCGTGCAAGAGATGTGTTGATTATGCTTGATGTGGCTTTATACCTGCATAAAAACCGGCAGGCCGAAAAAATTAATATCCCTTCATCCCAAACAGCGGCGCCCGTTATACTTCCTCCTGAATTCAGCAACCTTATTGGTAAAAGCCGTAAATTCATCGAAACGCTGGAACGTGCCACAATGGTTGCCGGCACAGATACTTCCGTGCTTATACTGGGCGAAAGCGGTACCGGTAAAGAATTGATTGCCCATTCTATTCACAAGGCTTCGGCCCGGCGTTATAAACCATTTGTTATTGTTAATTGCGGAACATTGCCGGCCAATTTAATTGAATCTGATTTATTCGGTCATGAAAAGGGCTCATTCACTGGCGCCATTACAAAAAGGGAAGGTAAGTTTGAACTGGCAGACGGGGGAACAATTTTCCTGGATGAAATTGGCGAGCTGCCGCTTGAATTGCAGGTGAAGTTTTTGCGGGTATTGCAGGAAAAAGAAATTGAACCAATTGGCGGTAAGCCAAAAAAGATCAACGTGCGGGTGCTTGCCGCCACCAATAAAGACCTGGAAGAAGAAGTAGCCGCCGGACGTTTCCGTATAGATCTTTATTACCGGCTGAATGTTTTTCCCTTGCTGATGCCGGCATTGTATGAAAGAAAAGAAGATATACCACTTTTGGCCAATTATTTTTTAAAGAAATACAGCGCAGCCGCAAGCAAACCCGCTGCTGTGCTGTCGGCAGAAGCCATCAACAAGCTTATGCAATACGACTGGCCGGGTAATATAAGGGAATTGGAAAATGCCATCCAGCGAAATATAGTGCTTGCAAAAGGAAATGTTATTGATTTACCCGACATGCCGCTTTCCAAACGATCCAGTTCTGCCGCGGGTAATAAAAACGGGTTTAAAACCATGATGGAGAATGAACGCGACCATATTCTTGCTGTACTTGAAAGCTGCAACTGGAAGATCTCCGGGAAAGGCGGCGCTGCTGAAATACTGGATATTAACGTTAATACATTAAACTCCCGGATGAAAAAGCTGGGTATTGAGAGGAGATGATTTGGTAAGACATTAGCAGAAGATAAAGCGAATTTCTGAAGCGCTGCCCGGCTAAGTAATTTAAAACGGTAAATGCAACCAGCATATTCTATACAACATTGCCCGGTTATTCGCATGCTGCTTATTATGCCTGCAATCATCCTGTTTCTGGCCGCTGCACAGGCGCAACCAGCCGGGCCGGGCGAGGCTGCTACTATTATTAAGCAGCTCCGCTCTGGTATGGCAGATACCCAGAGAGTGCAAATGCTGTTGCGGTTAAGCACCCTTTATTTTAATAGAACATTGAACCCGGATCATGATTTGGATAGTGCACTCTTGCTTGTAAGCCAGGCACTACACCTTTCTCAACAAACCAGGTTTACCAAGGGGCAGGAAGATGCCATTTTTTTAAAGGGCAGGATTTATATTAAACAGCAAAACAGCGCGGAGGTACGGCAATTGCTGGCAAATGCCGCCGGGGCGCTTAGAATAAAGCTGCTTATGGAACAGGGGAAAAGTATGCTTCGTACCCCTTACCTGCAAAAAGGTAACCGGGATAGCGCCATTATATTTTTTCAAGAGGCAGAACAAGAAAGTGATAACATTGGTAACAGGCAATTAAAGGAGGAAAGCCTGTGCCTGCTTGGGATAGTTTACCTGCTAAATGATAATTGGGAAAAAGGAAAAACCTGCTTTAAGCAGGTTATTGAAGCCCGCAAACAGGCCGGCGACAAAGCCGGAGCGCTTAATGCATGCCTGAGAATGGCAGCGGCTACATTTTGTGATAACTGCACAGAAAATATAATCGTTTTAAAAGAGGCGCTTGAACTTTCACAGCAAATTGGCGACCGGGCGCTGGAAGCCATTATCCGGCTGGAAATGGGGTATAAATACCTGAATGACGGTAATGCCGTGCAGGCGGAAGAAGAAGCGGAAACGGCCTTGGCAATTCAAAAAAAAATAGGCTATCCTGCCATTTCCCGCGCCTGTAAGGGTTTTGCTGAACAAAGCATTTATGATGCTCCCGCTGATTATGGATACCTGTCCAATGCCTATTACCTGCTCTCCGATATAAGCCAGGATAAAGGGAACCTGAATCAAAAACTGTTTTACATACTCAAAGTGGTAGGTGATGTTGAAAACAGCAATATGACCGGGGAACTCGACTACACTTATTTCCGTCTTGGCAATGCCTATTGGGAATTGGGGCAGTTTGATAAAAGCATAGCATATCATAAACAATCTATAGCTATCAGCCATCAGAAAGGCGAGCTTCTTCAGGTGGGCATGGCCAGGCGGATGACTGTTGCCTTAATCAAACAGAAAAAAGCAAGGGATGCCCTGGCCTTATTGTATGAAATAATAGACCGGCGCCTGTTATGCAACACAGAAGATAAAATGTATATAGCGCAAAGCCTGGGCTCCTGCTATAATGCACTCGGCCAATATGCGAGAGCGGAGAAGTATTATCTTGAAAGCGTGGCCTGGAGCAGGCAATCATCCTTGCGGTTTCAATATGTGGCCTGCCGGGGCATCAGCCGGTTTTATGTTGAAAACGCTCATTACTCCAAGGCCGAGCCTTACCTGGAGCAGTTGCTGAAAGCTACCCCTCAGCAAATACTCCCAAATTATTTAGCAGGCGTTCACTTAATGTGGTTTAAGGTAGATTCGGCGCGGCAAAATTATTCCGGGGCGATCCACCATTACCAGCAGTATAAAGCACTTCAGGATTCCATCTTCAATGCAACAAAAAGTAAACAGATTGCACAGCTGAGCATTCAGTACGAAACAGCTAAAAAAGAGCAGGATATCAAGATCAAAGAAAAGAATATTGCACTGCTGAAAGAACAAAACAGGGCGCAGCAAAACCAGCGCAATGCATTTATTGTGGGCACGGGTTTACTGGCGGCTATACTTGTACTCGGTTTTAACCGTTACAACCTGAAACAACGTGTAAACCGGCAACTGCGCTACCAGCAGCAGGTGCTGCATGCGCAACAGGAGCAGATTAAACAAAAAAATGAGCATTTATCTGAATTGCTTACAGACAAGGATCTTTTACTGATACAAAAAGATGCACTCATTGGAGAAAAAGACCAATTACTGACTGAAAAGGAATGGCTGGTGAAGGAGATTCATCACCGTGTTAAAAACAACTTCCACATTGTGGCAAGCTTGCTCGAGATTCAATCGAGCTATCTTAAAAATAAAGAAGCTTTATCTGCCATAAAAGACAGCCAGAACAGGATTCATTCCATGTCGATCATCCACCAGAAGCTTTACCAGTCTGAAACGCTGTCTACCATACATATGCCCGAATATATTTACGAACTGGTGGAATACCTTCGTGAAAGCTATTCTATCCGGGAAAATATTGGCTTTTCTCTGCAAATAGAAAATGTTGAGCTGAACCATGCATCCGCCATTACATTGGGGCTTATTTTAAATGAAGCCATTACCAATGCCATTAAATACGCTTTTACCAAAACGAAAGACAAACAAATTTCTATTTTGCTCAGCCGCATTTCAGCCACACAACTGATGCTGCTCATTGCCGATAACGGACGGGGCCTTCCCGGTGATTTTAACACCAGGATTGGCGCTTCTATGGGAATGGAATTGTTACAAGGACTCGCCGGTGACCTCGGCGGTAATTTCAGTATTGAAACAAATAGCGGAACACATATAAAGGTGATTTTTGATTATAAATCCCAAACTGTATAATCATCTGAAATCCGCACGATGGAAATTTCTTCCATATTATTTTTTTGTTACCTGCATTTTCAGATTCACCACTTCCCTATATATATCACGATATTGTTTAACCAGGACTTCGGGAGAAAAATATTTTTCTACTATGCCCGGCGCTGCCTGGGTAATGGCGCATCGCTTCGCCTTATCCTGCATTGCAGCTTCCAGCGCATCCTGTATAGAAGTGGGCTCTGTCTTGCATACCCATCCCAGGCCATGCTCTTTTACAAATGCGCTTAACGCCACGCCTTCCGTTACAAGTACCGGTGTACCGGCGTGGAGCGCTTCGATTACCACGTTGCCAAAATTTTCGTTGTAACTGGGAAGTACAAAAACATCTGCCTGCATTAATACGTCAAATTTCTCTTTACGCTCCTTCCACCCTATCCATTGCAGTTTGCCTGTTATGCCAAGATCAGCCGCCTTTTGTTTCAGGCTGCTTATATAGGTTTCATCGCCGCTGCCTGCTATCTGCAGATGAACCGGCACATTGATACGGGCTATGGCTTGAAATAATAATTCAAGCCCTTTTTTAGGATGGATACGTGAGAGAAAAAGCAGCGTAAAAACCGGGTTTTGTTTCTTGATAATATTAATTTGAGGCAGGTTATTGATATTTGGTATCATCATACCTTTCCAGCCCGGAATCACCCGCCGGCATTCCTCCATTTCTGATGCAGCCGTTGCATGGAGATAACTATATGACAATAATGATTTGCCAAACAACTGATGGGCAAACTGCTTTGCCCGGCTCTTGGAATGATAGATGATATAGTCGCTCAGCATGCCCCTTGGAGATAATACAACTTTTATCCTCTTTTTTTTGCAGATGAAAAGCCCCGCAAAACCAGGTATGTTCCACCAGGAATGAATATGTACCACATCAAACGTTTTGCAATTTTTATACAGGTATTTAAGCAGGCCGATGGAAAGATGTAGTGGGTCTTTTGTTTGTCTTTTAAAATAAATAACCTTTACTCCTTCAACAAAATATATCTTCCCAGGATTAACTTGTAATTCTGTATTGCCATTGGCCGTGGTGGTATATACGGTTATATCTTCCCCGGCCGCTGTTAATGTTTCGCAGAGATGGGCGATGGATTCAACAGGGCCGCCATATATGTATGCGGGTTTATAGGAAGGAACAAGGTGAAGGATTTTCATGAACAATCGCAGGGCGTTTTATATCATACTGCAAACAAATTATGAGGCAGGAAGTATCCTTCTGAGTATAAATAAACCTATGGCTTCAATTCTTTTTTTTAATGAAGCATAATCACTGTTGGAATGCGCTCCAATACCAATTGTACTAATTAAAAAAGGAAATCCTAACTGAATACGATTTGATTGCCGGAGCGGTCTTAATATTTTAAAGTATAAAGTCTCCATGTGCGATGCTGTATTTTCAGTGAGCGACCTTTTAATATCATAAAGATGTTGTTTATAAAATGCTGGCTTTATAATGAGCAAGGTTGTAACTATGTAATGCTTCTCAAACTTCCGAAAGCTGAAATCCCTGACATCTGAAAAGAAGTCATATTGATTTTTATCCTGCAAATCAAGCAGCTTGTTTAGTTTGGGAAAATATAATCTGCCTGTTGTTTTAATAATGATTGAATTGGAAATTATCAACTTGCTATTATAAACGGCATGATCAATAATTTCCATATCTGAATAGCCGTAATGAACACCAGGCAGACGTTCGGTTTCTTCAAATTGAAGAAATTCAATATTCCGTTTATATATATTTTCTCTCTCAGCTATTTTCTTCAATTCAGTTAGTTCATACCCTGAATTTTCCGCGAATACAATTGCTTTGATCCTTTTATCGGGATAATTAAGCCAGTACTCAAATGCTTTTTTATAATCTTCCAAGCGGACATGGGGAGTAGCCCTGAAGGAAGGCCGGTTAAGGTTTTTTGGCTCGATGCAAGCCGTCATGAGCAACACATATTCATTATTTGTGTGTGTGCTCAGGGTATTCATTTTTATTAATCTTTTCTTCCGTTAATCGTAATGAAATCAACATTTCCACAATAGTTCTTTGCAAAGTATAATGCCAGCCACGCTGCCCGTTAAGTATCATGCGTTTTCTGAACAGGCAAAAGAAAAACATCATCAATGGCGTATATATCCTTTTTTTCCTGAGCTTTTCAAGAAAAGACATTTCTGCATCAGGTTTAATCATCAGCATAGTTGCTTCTTTCACAGAGTAGGCAGACTGGTTGAGCAACCACCGGCTTAATGGTTTGCGGTCATCATGTAATATTTTATTTTTCAGGTCAGCCGTTTTGCCATTTATCCTGAGCCGCTGCGTATGGCCGTCGTCGTAATAAATACAATTGCAGCGTTTGAATAACACGGGTCTCGGCGTAGTGTTATTGCTGGCCAATGGCTTTTCAAATAATACAAATTCAAACCCTGCATTAAAAGCGCAGATATGATCTTGTGTGAGTTTTTGTTTTATCTCTTCAATAAAAGCATAACTGAGAATATAATCTGCATCCAGGCTTAATATCCATTCGCAATCACACAGGCTTAAGCCATAATTCCATTGCTGTGCATGGGTATCAAATTTTCGCACATGCACTTCTGTATTGCGAAAGCTGTTAATAAGTTCCACCGTTTTATCGTTACTCCCGCTGTCAACTACAATGATCTTTTCCAGCCAGGTAAGATGATGGAGTGTCCTGGCTATATTTTCTTCTTCGTTCCAGGTGAGGATTACTGCAGTGAGTGTATGTGCCGGAATTAATGTAGCGGCATTAAAAACCGGCTGCAATTTTGGTGTAGAGTGAATGGTAAGCATCAGCTATGTTTTTTTCATTGAAACGTAGTTTATTTTGCTGCCCGTTTATGATGAGTTGAGCGCGATAAATGTCATCATGGATAATTTTTAGCAGGCCATTGCGAATTGATTGTACATCAAAAGGATCAACCAAACAGGCAGCATCTCCCGCAACTTCCGGCATGGATGAGATGTTGGAGGTAAACACCGGCCGTTCAACAACATTGGCTTCTATGATGGGCATGCCAAAACCTTCGAATGTTGAAACAAATGAAACCACATCACAGTTTATATATTCAGCGTATAATTCTTTATTTGACAAACCCTGTTTAATAGTATAAACTATCCTGTTTTCTTTAAGGATTTTTAAATCCTGCGCTGAAACATTTCCCACTATAACCAGTTTACAATTCAAAGATTTCAGGGCTTCAGCCAGCCTTGCAATATTCTTGTTTTCTGCCGCACCTACCTGTAATATCACCGGGCAATCTTTATTAAAGATTTTAGTGGCAGGCCGAAAGATTTCGTTTACAGCAACCGGTATCACTTGTATCTTCTCCGGTTGACAACCGGTGTATTGTATAACTGCCTGTTTTGTAGTTTCTGACACCGTTGTTATGTAAGCAGCTTTTTTAACCGGGGCTTTTAAATATAACCAGCCTATCATTTTATTTTGGAAACCGGTTTTACGTTCCATAAAGCGGCAATCGTGTATGGTAAGGAGTACATTTTTTTTACGCATCAGCAGGTTCAGGAAATATACTTCGCCGGTAATATGTGCAACAGTGCCTTTTTGCTGTTTTAGAGCAGCACGAATAATATTAATCAATTTAGACAAATAACCATCATTAAACCGGCTGCAAACTTCAACCTTAAAATCAATCCTGTTTTTTAACTGATAACGAAGGTTTTCAAATATGTTTTCTATGCTGAAATTAAACCCAGGCCTGGGTTTGCGCTGAAAATGGATGACGTTTATTTTTTCTGATATTGCTTGCACTTTTTCAGATTTCCTTTATCCGTTTTCATTATACCAATACTTTTTAAATCGTACTTACTGCACTTATTGTTCTTGTAACTCCGCTTCTTCTGTTTCTTCGTCCTCCACCACATCTTCTGTCAACACTTCCTCCGGCTCATGTAACGCCGCCATAGCCAACCCTGCAGACAATACAGAAAACCCAAGTATAGACGGCTGGCCCCATTGCGCCTGTAACACGTTCATAAAACAAAAACTTACCAGCATCCATGAAAGTGCATCTGTAGTTTTAAGGTGGCAGATGGCCTTCCTGGTTATTTGTAAAGCGGCGGAAGTACGTAGAATGACAATGATAAATCCAAATAAAAGGCCTTCCTCGCCAATAATTCTGCCCCACTCTCCTTCAGAAATCAGGAAGGCACTTTGCCCGGTAAGCAGATTGGCACCCACGTTTGTGCCCATACCAATGCCATAACCAAAAAATGGCAAGTTAGGAGCATTGGTAACAGCGTGTATCATGCCACCCAATACACGGTCAAGTATAGC
>JAEWBD010000006.1 GCA_023391315.1 Bacteroidota bacterium
GCATTTGCAATTATGATGCTGAACAGGCAAAGGAGGCGATTAACGTATTAAGAAGCCTGGGCACACCGTGTTTAATTCACCAGTCTGAATATTCAATGTTCATGCGCTGGAATGAAACGCACCTGCCGGAAGTGCTGGAAACAAATGGTGTGGGGCGTATCGCCTCTTCATCCAAAGGATTGCTTGCACACAAAAATTTAAAGGGTATTCCTGCAGTTGCAGGCAATGCAAAGCCCACCAACTTCTATATTAAAAAGCTAAACGAAATTGCAAGGAAACGCAACCAGTCGCTGGCACAAATGTCGCTGGCCTGGCTGCTAAAAGACAAAAAAATTACAAGCGCACTAATTAATGTAAACTCAAAAGAACAGTTGAACGATAACCTCTCCGCCCTCAATAACCTCCAGTTTGCCGAAGAAGAACTTGAGGCTATTGAAAAGGTTTTGGATTAACCTGCCGCTGCATTATATAAGACGTATGAAGATTTTCGCAACGATTATTCTTAGCTGCTTTTCTGTCTTTTCATTAATGGCACAGCAACCTGCATTTAATTTTAATGAACAGAAAATAGATTCGCTTTTAAGCAAAACCTATCCTGCACATTTACCAGGCATTTCTATTGGCATTGTTGAAAAGGGGAAAACAGTTTATAAAAAAAGTTATGGCATCAGTAATATAAGCAACGGCAACAAACTCACAGTTTCTTCTAATTTCAACATCTGTTCCTTAACAAAACAATTTACAGCAATAGCCATACTGCAACTGCAGCAAAAACATTTGCTTTCCTTAAACGATAAAATCAGCAGGTTTTTTCCTGATATGAATAAGAAGCTTGCAGATGCAATTACGGTTAAGCAATTACTTACGCATACTTCGGGCATCCCCGATCATTATGCTTACATTAATACAGCAGGCATGCAGCATGCACATAATATTGATGTATATAATGCTGTTAAACATGCCGACAGTACTTATTTTATGCCAGGCACACAATTTCGTTACAGCAATACCGCTTATTGTTTGCTTGCGCTGATAATAGAAAAATTAAGCGGCCAAACTTATAATGATTATATGGCCGAATATGTGTTTAAACCCGCAGGCATGCAACAAACGGTTATCTGGAATGAACAGGCAACAATACAAAACGAAGTAACCGGCTATGAACGAGACAGCCTTGATAATTTAATGCAATCCGGGCCTGATGAACACGTGTTTTTTTCAACTGAAGGCGATGGTGGTATTTATACCTCTGTTGATGATTATATTAAATGGTTTGCTGCTTTGCAATCCGGTAAAGTATTCAGCAAACCGATTGTTGATGAAGCACGTAACATTCAATTTTTGATTGACACAAACAAAAAAACCGGCTATGGTTTTGGCTGGTTTGTAGATACGCAGGAAACGCAACGCAAAGTATATCACAGTGGCGATAACGGCGGCTTCAGAACATACAGTTTCAGCATACCTTCTTTAAACTATCTTATTGTAATTTTCGCCAACCGCAATGATATTAATGTTGAACAAATTGTTCAGCAAATTGTAAACATGCAGTTCCCTTCATTAAAAAACTTTACACCGATAGAAGTACTTACTTCATAAAGCAGGCCCGGCGCCTTTTGCTACTAATCTTATCTTTTTGTTGAATCTCTACATTCAAAACCAACAGTATTTTTGCAACCGATGAGTAAAAAGAAAATAGCCCGTTCCGTGCTTGACCTTGCTGCGGTAACGGAAGGTTCAACGCCGGAGCATAGTTTTAAAAAGAGCCTTAAGCTGGCGCAATACACAGAGTCTTTAGGATATACACGTTACTGGCTGGCCGAACATCATAACATGGCAAGCATAGCCAGTTCGGCAACATCGGTATTAATAGGTTATATAGCAGGCGGCACAAAAACTATCCGCGTTGGTTCAGGCGGTATCATGCTGCCTAATCATTCTTCTTTAATTATTGCCGAACAATTTGGTACGTTAGGAAGTTTGTATCCCGGCAGGATTGATCTTGGCCTTGGCCGTGCGCCGGGCACGGACCAGCTAACTGCAATGGTTATACGCAAAAGCAACAACCTGCGGGCTGAAGAATTTCCACAGCAGGTAATGGAATTAAAAACATATTTCTCCAAAGAAAACAGCACTGCCAAAGTAAGGGCCATTCCGGGTGAAGGCGTTGATATACCCATGTGGGTATTAGGCTCCAGTACCGACAGTGCGCATCTCGCTGCTTACTTTGGGATGCCTTATGCTTTTGCCGGCCATTTTGCACCGGCGCAAATGCTAACGGCTTTTAATATTTATAAAAATGAATTCAAGCCTTCGGAACAATTAAAAGAGCCTTATATAATGGCTTGCGTAAATGCCATTGCCGCTGATACAGATGATGAAGCCAATTATCTTGCCACATCGGCTTACCAGGCTTTTCTTGGCATCCTGCGCGATAAGCGGCAACTGCTTCAGCCACCTGTAAAAAATATGAACGATTTATGGACTGAAGTTGAAAAAGCGCATGTAATGCAAATGCTTTCCGGCTCATTTATCGGAAGCGCTTCAACCATTCAAAAAGACATTCAAAGTTTTGTTGCGCAAACCGGCGTTGATGAACTCATGTTCAATGCGCACATTTATGATTTTGATGCAAAAATGCATTCCTATAAACTGGTGAGCGAAGTAATGCAAAGTGCGTTTGAAGTATAAACCGGTTTATTATTTTTAGCCAGGATGCGTTGCGGCCCTTTTGTCCGCTTTCTGATTACACACTGTACGATACCGTACAATCTTTTGCCGCACCCGTTTTTACAGGATATTAATTTTAAATAAGTTATACAATGGCATTGTGGTTGTAAATAGCATTGCACAATTATTACCCGCCAATTTGATGTTGCATTATGATAAGAAATTTTTTAAAAATAGCCTGGAGAAACCTTGCAAGAAATAAGGTTTATTCTATTATCAACATTACCGGTCTTGCCATTGGCCTCTCGTGTTTTTTGCTGATTACATTGTATGTAATGGATGAGCTGAGTTATGATACGTATTATCCTAATGCCAAAAACATTTATCGCATTAATACAGATATACATTTTGGCAGCTCCATCCAGCATACTTCGCAAACCAGCGATATGATGGGGCAACTGCTTAAAAAAGATTACCCGCAGGTAGAAAGTTATACGCGCATTTATGTAAATGATGGCCATAAGCTCATAAGAAAAGGAAATGATTTTATTGATGAAGCATGTGTGGCCAATGTTGATTCCACTTTTTTCGACATGTTCCGGTTGCCCGCTATTGCAGGAGATGTGCAACATGGACTGGATGAGCCGAATACTGTTATCGTAACCGCATCGGCTGCAAAAAAATATTTTGGAACCACCGATATTGTTGGTAAAACCATCGAAATAAGAAGCAGTAAAAATCCTTTCTATAAAATAACGGCTGTTATAAACGATGTTCCGCATAACACGCATTTTAATTTCGATTTCTTCTTTTCCATGAAGAATGTAGATTATAAATGGGGACAGGCTTCCAGCCATAATTTTCTTACCTATATACGTTTAAGGCCAGGCGCTGACCCCAAATCCTTTGAAAAGAACTTTGATACCTATATAGAAAAATATGTGGTGCCTGATGCAAAAAGATTTATGAACATCAACACCATAGATGAGTTTAGAAGGGCAGGCAACAACCTCGAATATTCTTTGATGCCGGTTACAAAAATTCACCTGTATTCAGATCGCAGCTTCGAACTAACGCCGGGTGGTAATATTCAATATGTATATATCTTTTCTGCTGTTGCACTGTTTATTTTACTCATTGCCTGCATCAATTTTATGAACCTCACCACAGCCCGTTCTGCTAACCGCGCAAAAGAAGTGGGTATAAGAAAAATGTTGGGAACAGAAAGAAAGGGCCTTATATGGCAGTTCCTTTTTGAATCTACAAGCATCGTTTTTATTTCGCTCATAATTGCTGTTGCTGTTGTTTATGCGGTGCTGCCCCTGTTTAACAGCGTGGCCGATAAGCAAATGGGCATTACAGGTTTATTATCGCCATATATATTGCCGCTTCTCATTGCATTACCTTTTATTGTTGGCCTGATGGCAGGCAGTTATCCCGCATTTTTCCTGTCATCCTTCAAGCCGGTTGAAGTATTAAAAGGCAGGTTGAAACTGGGCAGCAAAAGCGGCGGCTTAAGAAGTGTGCTCGTGGTGTTCCAGTTTGCCACATCCATTATTTTAATTGTTGGAACAATTATTATATACGATCAACTGCATTACATTCAAACAAAAAATCTTGGTTATAATAAAGAAGAGGTTTTAATAATAGATAAAGTATATGCATTAAATAACAACGCGGAAGCTTTTAAAAATGAAGTATTAAAAATGCCCGGTGTTATAAGTGCATCGCTCAGCAGTTATTTACCGGTTTCTGCTTCCTGGAGAAACAGCCATACTTTTTCGAGGGATGCCGTGCTGAATGCTGAAAATGGCCTTGAAATGCAGGACTGGAAAACCGATTATGATTATATACCAACATTGGGCATGCAAATTATAAAGGGAAGAAATTTTTCCCGGGATTTTGGTAGCGATTCTTCAGCAGTAATCATTAATGAAACCACGGCTAAATTTTTAGGATATGCCAATCCTGTGGGCAAAAAGCTTTACAGCTCTGATGCAGACAGTGATGGTAATACTTCAGCCTATACAATTATTGGCGTGGTTAAAAATTTCAATTTTGAATCGCTGCACCAGCAGGTAGGCCCGCTATGCTTTATGCTGGGCAACAACAATTATGCAAGTTCAGCCATATTTAAAGTGAATAGCTCAAATATTCAAAGCCTTATTGCACAAGTGGAAACCAAATGGAAAACCGTTGCATCCGGGCTGCCTTTCAGCTATCGTTTTTTAAACGAGTCATTCAATGAAATGTACCGTGAAGAACAGCGTGTGGGTAAAATTGCCATTACATTTTCCGCACTGGCAATCTTTATTGCCTGTCTTGGTTTATTTGGGCTTGCCACATTTATAGCAGAACAAAGAACAAAAGAAATAGGCATACGGAAAGTTTTAGGGGCAAGCGTTAATAGTGTAGTAAGCATGCTGGGTAAAGATTTTATAAAGCTGGTGGCCATTGCATTTGTATTCGCAGCGCCGCTTGCCTGGTGGGCCATGCATAACTGGCTCAATAATTTTGCCTATCGTATTAGTATTGAATGGTGGATGTTTGCTGCAGCAGGCGCTATTGCTTTATTAATTGCATTGATAACAGTGAGCTTCCAGTCAATAAGGGCAGCGCTGGCAAACCCGGTTGAGTCGTTGCGAACAGAGTAATATTTGGGAAGGTTCTAAACTTTTCCAAAGTTATAATGATGCATATTGAATAGTAAATAAACAACATTAGTCTCAAGCGCATTGCCCTTCGACCATCGCTCAAATCATTTCTGCAATCACCATATATAAGTAGCCGCAGCGCCTGTTGGTAAACTGGCCAGCGCTGTTTTATCTTTGAACTTTATATTAAAGTTTACGGCTGAAGTGCCATCGTTCAATACGAGCAAAACCTTTTTGCCTTCGGGTGTTTTAAAGGCTACATTATATAAACCGCCTATTGCAGTTGAATTAATTCTTACCGAACCCGCGGGAACAAATTTGGCCGTCTGTGCAATAATATAATAGGCTGCATTTCTTGTAACGCTTCCATTGATAGTTAAAGCACCTTTGCATTGTGTACAACCGCCCGCTGTGTGCGGCCCGAAAGATGCATCGTTGGCAAGGTTCCATTCAAGTGCAACGCGGCTCCAGTTGTTCATGGAACCTATTACCACATTCTTTACATGCCATAAAAAGTCGCCGGCAAATTGCCCTTCTGATGAGGTCCATTGTTCTGTAAAATAAACATGCTTGTCCGGAAAAGCATTATGCACCGTTGATAAAGCGCTTATATCTCCGGCATATAAATGAAAGGCAGATCCATCAACATATTTCGCGGCGTCTGCATCATTCAAAACAGCCATTGGATAATCAGGCTTATCGCAATTGTGATCGTAAATAATTATTTTGGTGCTGATGTTTGCCGCAGCAAAAGCAGGCCCCAGGCTGTTTTTGATAAAGTTTGCCTGGTCGCCGGCAAGCATCAGCATGCTTGGGTTATTGCCCGGATGCAGCGGTTCATTTTGCGGCGTGATGGCATCTACCGTTATGCCTTCTGCTTTCATGGCCTGTATATATTTCACAAAATACTGTGCATATACATCATAATATTTGGTGTATAAACTGCCGCCAATACTTTTGTTGTTATCCTTCATCCAGGCAGGCGGGCTCCAGGGTGTTGCCAGTATTTTTATAGATGGATTAATAGCAACGATTTCTTTTAATAAAGCAATAAGTTCTTTATCCTTTTCAAGGCTGAAGTGCTCAAGGTTTACATCGCCGGCCACATCATCATAACTAAAAACTTCAGCATTTAAATCTGATGCGCCAATGCTGATGCGGAGATAGCTTATGCCAACCGAGTTGGATGCGCTGCCAAACAACTCCTGCAAAAGATTTGCTTTAGCAGTTGCATCAAGCGAGTTAATGGCCTGCGCACTGCCGCCGGTTAATGTATAACCAAAACCGTCAATGGTTTGATAGGTTGTTGTACTGTCAACTGTTATAGTTGAATGTGAATTCGCCGGTGCATTAAATGCTATTGAAGGTTGTTGCAGCAGCAAAACAGTTTGATCGGCTTTTGTTAACCAGACGATGGCTGAATCCGGGTTAACCGCCGGTGGTTGTTCACCATTATTTGAATTGGTGTTTTTGGAACAACCTGTAAAAGTTAATGCGGCCAATAATAAAAAAATATTCATACGCATATATTTAATTTAGTTTTTAATTGGCGTGCCGGTTTTATAAAATAATAAGCTGTTATTGTTCCTGGCAATTACTAACAGCTTTTCTCCGTTAACCGTGTTTAGCCATTTTATATCGCGAACCTCGCCTTGTACACCTGGTAATATTGTCTCAGTAATATTATTTTTTTTATCTGGAGAAAATATGGTTGGGAAAAGTGCATCATACCTTCCTTCGTAAGGCATGGTTCCATAAAAATTTCCACCGGCTATAAACATGCTGCCAGGCAATTGTGCAAAAGCAAATACGGGCGCCTGCTGTAAATGATTGTTTAAATCTGCTTTCGTAAAGTTGCCCTTACCATCGTTTATAAAACAGGCAGACCCTAATGTTTCAGCGCTTAATGCTGTAAAGTCTTTAAATAAATCATAGAATATATAATCAACCGTTTTACCGGCTACCTCTGCATACGTGGAATAATATTTTTGCAACACGGGCATAACTTTCTCCAGTTGATCTTTTGCAAGAAATGTATATTCTTTGCCATCAATCGTATAACATAAAAGCTGTTCAATAACACCATTACCATCAAAATCCTTCACATATAATTTTAAAGGCCCGGTTTTTCCTGCCCATAGTTTTGAATTATATCCCCAGTTGCCTGCAAGAATATCCATGTTGCCATCATTATTTACATCTGCTGCAAAAATGGTTTGCCATAAACCGGTTGAATGTGCAATATCTGTTGCTCTGAATTTCCCATGATCATTCATAAAAATCTTTACGGGCATCCATTCGCCTGTTACAACCAGGTCTGCCCACCCATCATGATTAAGGTCAGTAAACATTGCTGATGTTACAACACCAAGGTTGAGCAACTTTATTGTTTCGTAGCCTGCTTCTGTAAACTTTGCTTTGCCATCATTTAAAAAAAGAAAAGAGTTTTGCGGCAGGCCAAAATCATTCGCAAGTGTGCTTTCAATGGTACCGATAAAAATATCCGAATCGCCATCATGATCCACATCAGCAACGGCAACACATGATTTGTTATATAACTTCTGCACCAGGAAATCTGTTTTCTTTATAAAATGGCCTTTGCCATTGTTCAAATACAAACGGTCTTCAAGCAATAAAGGCGATTTGCCCTGTGGCTCGCCGCCACCGCTTATAACAAGCAGGTCTTTCCATCCATCATTATTGGCATCAAATATTACCGCATCCATATCTTCATACGGTGCATCATGGCTGAATATTGCTGTATCAGCGGCTTTAAATGTTCCGTCTTTTTGCTGCACCATCATGGCACCCGCATTATAGGCTGCACCGCAGGCATAAAAATCATCAAGCCCATCGTTATTAATATCGCCCACCGCAATCTTTGGCCCGCGGGTGCTTTCTTCATGAGGAATTAAATACTGCACATTAAAATCAGAAAAATTATCTTCTTTATGTTTCCAGTTACAATTTACCTGTGCTGTTACATCTTGAAGTACTGGTTTTTTTGGAGGGAAAAACCGGGCGTATTGAAAGGAATCCGCTGCATTTTTTTCTTCAGTTATTAAAGCCTTGTTGGCAGGTACATTTCTGAAAAGTTGATATTTCTGATCAGGCCAAACTATTAAAACGCTATCAATAGCGGTTACGGTATCCAAACCAAAATGCAATTTTGTATCGCATGAAGATTGAAAACCTCTTGTAAGCATTAACTCACCATACTGCATTTGGTTTATGTGTATGCCTGCCGAATCTGTATGCGTGAAAACGTATGCTTTTGCACCTACGCCAAACTTATTCATGCCTTCGCCTTTAAAAGAAATATTGAGTACATTTTTATTTTTTGATGTGTTCTTCAACACAACAGCAGGCGCGTTAATGCAGTTTATAACAAGATCAAGATTGCCATCACCGTCAAGATCTGCATAAGCAGCGCCGTTATAATATCCTTTCATTTTGCCCGTACCCCAATCGCTGCTTACATTTTTGAAAGAACCATTCGCATCATTCTTAAAAAGGAACGGGTGCGACGCGCCATCAGGCATTTTTTCCAGCGTTATTTTATCATACGCATCTGAAGTATTACGATCAGTTTTTGCAGCAAGGTCTGAAACAAATTTTACATAATCCATATCCACCGGCCGCTTTACAATGCCACTTGAAATAAACAAGTCTTTATTGCCATCATTATCAAAGTCTGCAAACAATGGCGACCAGCTCCAGTCGGTTGCGGCAACACCGGCCATTAAAGCAACATCGCTAAAACTTGCACCATCCCCATTATTCTTTTGCAAACAATTACGTGAAACCTGCTCCTGGTAGCCATTTGATCTTATCTTGAAATTATACAGCTCAACGCTCTCATCGCTGCCATACATCTTCGCAGTTTTTTCATCGGGCGGCAGCATATCTACCGTTATAACATCAGGCTGGCCATCGTTGTTATAATCGGCAATATCATTACCCATGCTAAATCGTGAATAATGCCCGAAATGTTTGGCACCGCTTTCTGTAAATGTGCCATTACCGTTATTGATATAATAATAATCGTTCTCATGAAAATCATTGCCGATATAAATATCATCCCATCCATCATTGTTCATATCTGCAACAGAAATGCCCAGGCCGTAACTGATATCGTTTTGATAAATGCCTGCTTCTTTTGAAACATCCGTAAATTTTCCGGTTGTATTGATATCGTTCCTGTATAAATGATCGCCTGCTTTTACATCAATATCATAACGATGGCTGGTATCAACTATATACCTGCCGGGATTTTGTTGTGATTGGTTCAAAACATAACAATCCAAATCACCGTCGTGGTCGTAATCAAAAAAAGCAGCCTGTGTGGAATAGGCTTCCAATGCCAATCCATATTTGTCTGCGCTCTCAGTAAAAGTATTGTTGCCGTTATTGATGAATAATTCATTTCTGCCTTTTAAATGATGTTCGCCGGTCATGGCGCATACATAAATATCTAATAAGCCATCACCATTCACGTCAGCCATTGCAGCACCGGTGCACCAGTCTGAAGTGCCCGCCACGCCTGCTTTCTGGGTTATATCCTCAAATTCAAAATTGCCTTTGTTCAGGTATAATTTATTGCCGGCATGATTGCTTGCCGTAAAATAAATATCAGGCAATCCATCGTTGTTTATATCACCAATAGCAACGCCGCCGCCGTTATAATAGTAGAGATAGTATAATATGCCGAAAGCACGATATTCTTCAGGTTTATTTACAAAACTGATATTTGTTTTTGATGAGGATAATTGCTCGAAAACACTGCCTGAATTTTTACAGGCTGTTATCGATGCACTTATTATAAGTAAGATAATAAAACTGTTTCTGTAACTTTTAAAAGCCATTTGTTGTTATGATTTCTTCTTTACAGAAGATGAATTTTGTTCTATAAATTTTTTTGTTTCATCGGTATAGATAGCAATGTAATGCGTTCTCATTTTTGCATTTACTGTTTGTTTGTTCTGCAGTAGGAAAGCAATTGAAGTGGATTCCTGCAAGGGCATGTGGCAATCAATACAATTATTCGTTACGACGGCATTTGATAACCCTTCTATTTGTTTATGTTGATTTGTATGGCAACTCATACAGCGTTGTGAAAATAATGCAATATTTCCCGCTTCATTTTTGTGTGGGTCATGGCAGGTGACGCACGTCATTGTTTTGCTTAGCTGAAAACATTTGCTTGCTGATAAAACGCCCAACTGGTTGCCATGTACATCCATTAAACCTGCATTTCTTGCGGCATCACTTATTGTATAATATTTATTTAAACTGTCGCCTGCAACAAATTGAAAAGGGTTTCTTTTTGCTTCCAGCCGGCCTGCATGGCATGCACCACAAACATCAAGCGATAAGGTTGTTGAAAGTTTGCCCGGGTTAATAATAAACATACCAATAGTATCTTTTGAATGTTTGGTTTGATAAGCAACATGTTTTGCGGCAGGACCATGACATCTTTCACAGCCAACTGTTAATAACATTTTGGTTGAATCAAATGCAGGCGGCACATCAGGATTATAATTGATGGCTTCGGCATACGTGCTGTGGCATTCAAGACAACGTGTTGTAACAGGCCTGTTGAAAATGATAGGCGACAAAGGATAACCGGGGCTGTTTGCCCATTGATGCACCTGCGTGAAATAGGAAACCGGCAGCTCAATAATATGATCGCCGATCCATGATAAATAAGTCTGCCCATTTTTTCCTGAACCAATTACAATATCAAACCTCCTGCTTACTACTTCTTTATTGTTATGATAATACACCTGGTAGAAACTATCGTTACGTTTTTCAAGCTTTACAATTTTGCCAACATCATATTGAAAGCCATTTTTTCCGGGAATAAAACTGCCTTTTATTGTTTGCGCAGAAGCAGTTTGTGAAGTATAAAAATGAAATGAATTAAAGTAGTTTTCTGTTATGGTTTTATGGCAACCGGCGCATGTTTGCGAACCGGCAAACTGATCAAAAGTTACCGTATCAATAATGCTGTTTGATACAGTTTCGTGTGGATGGTTATTTTTATTTTGGTCGCTGATGCATTTTGAAAAAATTATTAAGGCTGTTATCACCAAAGCGCTTATAAGAAAGGTTCTTTTATTTTGAAAGACTTTAATCATTACACTTATCAACGAAATTAAAAAGCTGCTATAAAAAGCAGCTTTTTAATCAATAAAGAGAAAATATTATTCTTTATTATCGTATAAACTTTTGACATCGGCTGCGGAAAGCGCCTCGCCGTATAACCGGAATTGATCAATAGCACCATTAAAATTACCCATCCATGTTTGTCCAATATCATCAGGTGTTTTACCTAAAGCATACATACCGGGGCCTCCAACAACAAGGCCAGCGAGTGAAGAAAAATCTAACTTACCGCCGTTGTTATTAAATTTTCCAAAACCGTCAGGTAAATTCGTAGGTGCAGCACCGTCAACATAGGGTGTAAGAGTTGAACTTGCTGAATCAAAAACAAACGCAAGATGATGCCAGTTACCATCTAAAACATGTGGCATCCTTTTATCAATATCAGATGTTTTTGTAAATTCAAACCACTGATCGTTCAGATAAAATTTGGCAGCAGCCGAATCTTTTGAACTTGGGTTACCTGCATCTTCAAATTCCAGGAAAATATCCTGGGCGGTCCAGATATCTTTGGAAGTTGCAAAGCCGAATGCAAACGTAGTGCCACCACCAGCTGCATTAGGCCCGTCTTTTTTTATCCAGAAAGCAATTGTAAAACTGGTTGACGTATTAAAATCATTTCCTGAAGGATAAACAATGTGACCATCTGCATCCGCGCTCATTGCCTGGCCGGAAACGCCATCAACATAATTCACATTAGTGTTTGTGCCAAAATTTGCTTTCGTACTGTCAACATTAGTTCCATCTAAAGCAATGAAAAACTTCAGCGGGCCGCCGGGAGGATTGGCATCTTTGGGATAATCACCTAAAGGCGGATGGTCCATTTTCTGGCAGCCATTAATAATGAGGCCGATGAAAAAAAGCACCGCAATATTTCTTATAATGATTTTCATATCTATAATCATTTAATAGTATTAATAATTTGGATTTTGAACCAGTACGCCGCCGGAGAGATCAATAGCAGGCTGCGGAATCGGGTACCAGGCATTCCTGGGCTGATAACCTAAAGTGCCCAAAGCACTTTGTGCATCACCCCATCTTACAAGATCATAAAAGCGATAGCCTTCCATAGCAAATTCCCACCGGCGCTCATTCTTGATGGCAATACGCATCTGGCTTTGGCTCGTAAACGGAATGGGTGGAAGCGCATTAGGATCGGAACCTGAATTTCTTGCCCTTGCCCTAACCTGCTCCAGCATGGCAGCTGCTGTAGCACCATCGCCTAATTCGTTGGAAGCTTCTGCCATCATCAGCAATACATCTGCATAACGAAGGATGCGATGATTGATCCAGTCTGCGCCACCAGAATTATTTATCTGCCCGGTATATGAACGCATAGCAGGATCGGAGTAAACTTTCTTATTCCAGTAAGGCTGATCCAGGAATCCCGACTTACCGAGCGAATCTTTATTATAAGGCGGTATGGTAGCGCCATAACCACCTTCAGCAGAACCGCCGTCGAATTCACCTGAGTATAAAACTGTCATATTCTTCCTGGGATCCGCAGCGTTCCAATCGTTGACAAGTTTTTGGGTGGGCACATTCCAGCCCCAACCGAGGTTCCATTCAACAGAAGCGCCACCCTGCCGTATATTTTGAGATGTGCCCCAGGCAACACCATAATTAGGTGTTCCGTTTTGGCCTATCAAAGCCTGCATCTCGAAAATTGACTCTTTACTATTTTTACCGGCGCCGCTTAGCCCATCCTTCCACACATCATAAAATTTGGGCAACAGGGCATATTCACCTGAAGCAATCACTTCCTGGCAGAGTTCTTTTACCCGCTGCCAGTTTTTCCTGAACAGGTATGTTTGCGCCCATAAAGTTTTGGCAGCGCCACTCGTTAAACGCCCCGGGTATTGGGAATTGCCCTGTGCATCATTCCAGTTTAAAGGCAGGTACATGGAAGCGGTATCAAGGTCTTTATCAATCTGCGCATAAATATCATCTACCTTAGCCTTGGGCCTGATGCCATCTGCCGGGTTTGTATAGTAATAATTAAGCAGCGGCACTTCGCCATAAGCTTTTACCAGGTCAAAAAAGGAGTAGGCCCTGAAAAAATATGCTTCACCCACATTCCTGAGAGATGCTTCATCCGTTACCCCGAGAGAATCGGCAGAAAACAGTTCTTTATTTGCCAGGTAGATCATGGTATAATGATCATTCCAGTAAGTATTGGTAGCCCAATCGTTCTTGGTATATTGAAAGGTTTCAAACTCTGCATTTATTTCAGCGCCATCCGTTTGGCTGCTTCCTTTTTGTGCATCATCATCGCGAATGCTGTGAAAGTCAAGCCAGGGCAAAGATGAAAAACCTGCGAGGCTTCTTAAATTACTGTATAAACCAAAACTTTGCGCTTCCAATGTACCCTGCTTCAGGTCATCGTAAGTTGCTGACAAAGGTTTCCTGTCAAGAAATTTTTTACAGCTACCCAGTACAACGCTCGTCCCCAGGGCAATTAAAACAATATAAATATTTCTCTTTTTCATATTAATGCGTTATAAAAATTAAAAGGTTGCGTTTAATCCGAATGTAACCACCATTGGTATAGCGCCACCGGCTGCATCATAACCAAAAGAAGTGGCATCTCCGCCATATTCTGCTGTGTAGCCTTTATTATGTTTCCATGTAATAAGGTTTTGTGCATTGGCATAAATCCTTATTCCTTTAATATGCAGGCTCTGCAGCATATTTTGTGAAAAGCTGTAGGACAACTGGATATTTCTCAACCTGAAATAGCTTCCATCTTCAATATTATAGGTAGAGCCCTGGTAATTAACACGGTCTTTTTGGCTGATGATTGGTTCCCAGTTGGAAGTGCCTTCACCATGCCACCTGTTTAACTGGAAGGCGGCGTAGTTTACCCGCTGGAAAGGAGATTCCAGCGAATTCCAAACCCTGAATATTTCATTGCCATAAACGCCTGCACCATCAATATCTAATGTGAAATTTTTATAAGTAAGGCTTACAGAGGCGCCGTACATAAAATCGGGTGATGGGTTTCCTATAAACGTCCTGTCGCTGGCATCAATAACGCCGTCTCCATTTAAATCTGCATATTTTCTGTCACCAGGCCTTACTTCGCCTAAAGATGATTGGCTTGGAGATTTAATAATATCAGCGTAAGACTGGAAAATTCCTATTTGTTTATAACCGAAGAATGAGCCAATCGGGTGGCCAGGGGCTGTGCGGCTAACAGCCGTACCATTATTTTGTGAAGCCCTGTCAATAATCCCGGAAGGAAGATCTTCTGCCAGGGAAACCACTTTATTCTGCATAAAGGTGATATTACCGGAAAGGCTGATACTGAAATCCTTGGAGACACTTTGGTTCCAGGTGGCCAGGAATTCTTCCCCGGTATTGCGCAATGAACCTCCGTTAATTATTTCATCAGGCAGGCCTATAGGCTGC
>JAEWBD010000071.1 GCA_023391315.1 Bacteroidota bacterium
TGTAGCAACAATAATTGTTGAAGCGACTGTAAAATCGCTTGATTCTGTAGTGGTTGTGGGCTATGGCACACAGAAAAAAGTAAATTTAACCGGCGCGGTCACCACGGTGGATATGGCAGATAAAGAAGGTCAGCCCATAACCAATGTAAGTAACGCTTTACATGGTGCGCCGGGGTTGTTTGTAAGCCTTGGCAACAGCCAGCCTGGAGTTGACCGTGCTACTATCCGTATACGTGGAGTGGGAACTTTAAATAATAACGATCCGTTGGTGCTGGTGGATGGTATAGAATATTCTATGGATGAATTAAACCCTGCTGATATTGCTTCCATTTCTGTTTTGAAAGATGCTTCTGCCGCTATTTATGGTTCAAGAGCTGCGAATGGGGTTATACTGGTAACCACAAAAACCGGTAAAGGCGCTTCTAAAGTGAATTATAATTTTTATACCGGCATACAAAAACCTACGGTTATGCCCGATGCAATATGGGATCCTATTGAATATATGAAGCTGAAAAACCAGGCCCTTGAAAATATTGGCAAAGTGCACGATTATTCGGATGAAGAAATTTCAGAGTATGAACAGGGAATGAAAACCGATCCGTTTACATATCCTGCAAGCGATTGGTTTGATATTGCGCTTGATAATGGCATGATTCAAAAACATGATGTAAGTGTTTCCGGCAGCAGCGATAAATATCAATACCGGGTTTCACTGGGTTACTTAGACCGTAAGGGCGTTATTATTGGGCCCAACGACCAGGAAAAGAAATATTCCCTGGGCCTTAATGCCAGCATGAATGTAAGTAAACGCTTAAAGATAGGCTTAACCCTCGATGGCTATTACCGCCACTATAATGAACCTTATTACAACAGCTTCTGGCAATATTTAAGCCGTACATTGCCCATTCTTACAGATACACTGGCAGATGGCCGTTATGGTAATTCCTGGCTGCGCACACCGGGCAGAAATAACTGGGAGAATCCACGCATGATTGCTGAAACCGGTTTTGCCAAAAAAGTAGTAAGCCGCTTCCTGGCAACCACCTCTGCTGAATATAAGCTCCCTTTCAACATTACTTACCGGGCAAAATTTGGTGCCGATAAGTACGACGGCCTTTTAGAGAATTTTACACCGCAGGTGCAAACATTCAATCCCAAAACAGAAGCGCCTACCAACTGGAACAGCCCTTCTACCGCACCCCGCTCCAGGGCCATTGATTATAACGATCTCAATATTCATTTTTATAATACACTCGACTGGGATAAAACCTTTGCCGGTGTTCACAACCTTAATGTGATGGTTGGCGGCAGTTATGATGATTTTGACAGCCGTTCTTTTTCCAGCGGATCGTATGGTTATCTTGACGGCACATTAACTGCTATAAGTGCGGGTTCACTGCCTTACGAAGGCTATATCAGCGGCAGTTCTACCAAAGATGTATTAACCTCTTATTTTGGCAGATTAAATTATGATTTTGAAGGTAAATACCTGCTGGAAGCCACGTTTCGTTATGATGGCTCTTCCCGTTTTGCCAGTGGTAAACGGTGGGGCTTTTTCCCCGCGGTATCTGCAGGTTGGCGTATTGATAAAGAATCGTTTTTTCATTTAGAGAATGTATTTGACCTCCTAAAACTCCGGGCTTCTTATGGCCAATTGGGAAACCAGGCTGTGGCATTGTATAGTTATCAGAATTCAATCAATCTTGGCCAGGATTACAGCTTTGGCGGAGCCTTATCTTCAGGCGCAGCCGCAACAGCTTACAGCGATCCCAATACTTCCTGGGAAACCACTTCCACTTACAATGCAGGCCTGGATGCAAACCTGCTGAGGAACCGTATTAATTTTAGCATAGATATATATAAGAAAAGTACAACCGACATTTTGCGGGCTGTAAATATTCCTGACCAGATAGGCCTGTCGGGACCAAGCAAGAACGTTGGCTCCATGCAAAATACCGGTGTGGAGATTACCCTCGGGTATCATAACAATATTGGCGATTTTAATTATGGTATTAATGGTAATATTTCTTATAACAAGAATAAAGTGGTTGATTTAAAGGGCGAAATCTTATATAACTATAATACCAATCTTGCCACTATTACGCAGGCCGGTTATCCTATTAATTCCTATTTCATTTATGATGCTATTGGGATTTTTCAAAGCCAGGAAGAAGTGGATAAAAGCCCGTTTCAAACGGCTACTACAACAGCAGGCGATTTAAAATACCGCGACATTAACGGGGATAATAAAATTACCAGCGACGACCGTGTAATCATATCCACCTCTACCCAGATACCTAAATATACTTTTGGTTTTGGTGTGGACCTCGGGTATAAAGGATTCTCCTTGAATGCATTCTTCCAGGGCGTATCCGGGTTAAAAATTTATCCAACAGCAAACCTGGCCTTCCCCTTCAATAACGGTGCAAATGCCACCTGGGAATGGGTGACCGATTCATGGACGCCGGAACATACAAATGCCCGCCTGCCGCAGGTTACGCCAAGCGATGTGGATAAAGACAATTATGTGGCTTCTGATTTCTGGCTACAGGATGGCTCTTATTTAAGAATGAAAAACATACAGTTGAGTTATGCATTGCCTTCGCAATGGTTGAGGGCAATAAAAATAAGCAAGGTTTCTATCTACGTGAATGCAGAAAACATTCTCACCTTTTCAAAATATAAAGGATACGATCCTGAAACAACGCTTAATGTTTCTACCATTTATCATTACCCCATGCTAAAAACGGTTAGCGGTGGCATAAACATTACATTTTAATCATACGAAAAAATATACCGATGAAGAATATAACAATTATAACCGCACTGTTTATTTTGCTTGCAGCGGGAAGCAGTTGCAAAAAAGATGTGCTTGATACGCAGCCAACAGATAAATATAATGAAGGCAATTTCTGGAACTCTGAAGCTGCTGTGAACGCCGCTTTATCCGGCTGTTATAACCCGCTTACAACTGATGGGTTATTT
>JAEWBD010000106.1 GCA_023391315.1 Bacteroidota bacterium
GCCTGGCAGTAGGCACTCTAATGAGCATTATAACCGAATATTATACGGCAATGGGTAAGCGCCCTGTAATGAGCATTATCCGCCAGTCGGCAACAGGCCATGCAACAAATGTTATCGGCGGTCTGGCAGTTGGTATGGAATCTACGTTACTGCCTATCCTTGTACTGGCAGGCGGCATTTACGGTTCTTATGCTTTTGCAGGATTATACGGCGTTGCTATTGCAGCAGCCGGTATGATGGCTACTACAGCCATGCAGTTGGCAATAGATGCTTTCGGGCCTATCGCTGATAATGCGGGGGGTATTGCGGAAATGAGTGAGCTGCCAAAAGATGTGCGTGAAAAAACCGATGTGCTGGACGCTGTGGGTAATACAACCGCCGCCACCGGTAAAGGTTTTGCCATTGCCTCTGCTGCACTTACAGCTTTAGCATTATTTGCTGCCTTTGTTGGTGTTGCAGGCATTTCCGGTATTGATATTTATCATGCTGATGTATTAGCTTCTTTGTTTGTAGGCGGCATGATACCCTTTATCTTTTCTTCGCTGGCCATACGTGCTGTTGGACAGGCAGCTATGGCAATGGTAGAAGAAGTGCGCAGGCAGTTCAGGACCATTCCCGGCATTATGGAAGGAACAGGTAAACCGGAATATGAAAAATGCGTGGCCATTTCTACCAACGCCTCCATAAAAAAAATGATGCTGCCCGGCGCTATCGCCATTGTCTCTCCGCTTATTATTGGCTTCTTATTGGGCCCTGAAGCATTGGGTGGATTTTTAGCAGGCGCCACCGTTAGCGGCGTATTGATGGGTATGTTCCAGAACAATGCCGGCGGTGCATGGGACAATGCAAAGAAATCTTTTGAAAAAGGCGTGGAAATAAATGGCGAAACTTATTACAAAAAGAGTGAGCCACATAAAGCATCTGTAACCGGCGACACAGTGGGTGATCCTTTTAAAGATACCTCCGGCCCTTCCATGAATATCTTAATTAAACTGATGAGTATTGTATCGCTGGTAATTGCGCCCACGCTGGCTCAGATATACCATACAAAAGATACTGCGTCTGTTCAAAAACATAAAACAGAAATAACAGCTAAGGTTATAAAGAAATAGAAGTTTAAGCTGTCCAGTTACCAACAGGGCAGTTTAAAAAATCTTGTTTTTTAACGAATAAAAGAGGTTGCTTTATGCAACCTTTTTTATTTTTACCATCTTATGAAAAAGAAAATATTACCTGTAGCTATTGCTTTCACTGCTATCGTTTTTGCAGCCTGCGATAACAAACCTGTCGTTACAACAGAAAGAGAAACGGTTAGCACCGAACCCGTAAAAACTTACCAGGAAATAGTAAAAAGTGAGGAAACAACCGATACGTTTAATGTGGCTCTGTATGAAACCAAATATACTTTTAAATACCTCATTAAAATAAATTTTAAAGGCATTGAAGCCACAGACAGCCTTCGCATTCCTAATCTTGGTTATGAACCACAACCTGAAATAAAACAGGGTGAAGTGCGCCCTTCCTGCATCATCGGGTTTTTGGATGATAAAAAACAATTTATGGAAGGCAACGAAGTGTTGTTTAAAGATAACCAGCTGCTCTATCACCCGCTTAAATCTTATGACGTTTCAGATGAAAAATAAAAGTTTTTCAAAAGCCTCCCGTTAACGGGAGGCTTTTTTTATAGTTTAGCATACCTGTTTTCTGTAGGCAGGTAGCCCTTATCTTTCAGAATATTACCAAGCCTATTATAAAAAGCAGGATCAGCAGGTGTAACGCTGGCAAGCCCATCAACATACCTGTTATATAAACTGAATAAAGCTGCTATTAAAACCGTATCATGCAATTCCATATCCGTTGTCCCTTCCGCTCTTGCTGCAGCAACCATTTGTTCTGTAACAAGCCTGCCATTTCTGCCAACAGCACTGGCTATCTTTAGCAATGCTTTCATTTTGTTGCTCACGGGCGCTGTGTCAATATCTGTTTTTACTTTTTCAGCAATATTGTCATCATTCAATAAAATGTTTGCAGCGGCTGAATGCGCCGCCGTGCAGAATTTACACTCATTGCCCTGCGAAACAACAGTGGCAATCAATTCCCGTTCACCTTCTGAGAGCGTAGATTCGCCTCTTAATAAAATTTGTGTGAGTTGCCTTATGGGCAAGGCGGTATCTTTCCTGTAATCAAGCAGGCCGGTAATGCCCGGCAGTTTTTCGCTTAATGGAATATATGGCATAGTAAATATTTATGCTGGTTGTTTAACAGTAAACGGTTTGGTAAGATAACCTTCTGTTGCACGCTGTTTGCCAATTGCATCATATACCGCGTCATCGTTTGGCGCCCAGGTGGCAAGCCCGTCCACATAACGGTTAAACATACAAAAAACAGCCGTTATTAAAACTGTGTCGTGAATTTCTTTATCTGTGGCGCCTGCAGTCTTTGCGTTTTCAATCTCTGTTTCTGAAACAGCTTTGCCGCTTTGCTGAACTTTCGCCGCAATGCGCAGCAAGGCTTTCATTTTATCACTCACATCAGTTACATCAATATTTTTTGCAAGAATATCCTTCACTACATTTTCATTTCCGCCCAGATGATGTTTAGCGATAGCACCATGCGTATTGGCGCAATATTTACATTCATTTAAGCTTGATGTATAAGCGGCTATTAATTCCCGTTCGCCAGGTGTAAGTGTTGACGTATCCTTATCATGCAATAAAACCTGCACAAGGTTATTTAAAGGCGCTGCCGTGGCTGGACTGTACATAAACAAACTGCGAACACCGGGATAATCTTCAGGCAAATTAATATGTGGCATACAAATAGTTTTGAGGCTGAAATGTACAAAATTTTTGCAGCGGGAAAGAACCGGTGGCTTTGTGCACAAATCATTTTATAAAATCTTCATTCATTTTATCAATATCTTTCAGCCGTTAAAATTTTCCCCAACAGTTATGAAAAAGCTTGCATTATTAATTGCTTTATTGACTACCCTCCTGTTTAACCAAAGTTGTAATACAGGCAGCAAAACAAGGGTTTTACTTTTTACCAAAACAACGGGCTATCACCATGCATC
>JAEWBD010000136.1 GCA_023391315.1 Bacteroidota bacterium
GCTGTGGACAATGCAGTCTTTCTATGAATACAGCAAAGACCCGCGTGTTATTCCTTTCATGACGAAATATTTTAAATGGCAATCCACGCTGCCTGACAGCAATTTGCTTGAAGCCTATTGGGAGAACAGCCGTGGCGGCGATAATCTTTACAGCATTTACTGGCTCTATAATCAAACGGGTGAGCAATGGCTGCTTGACCTTGCCACTAAAATTCATAATAATACTGCCAACTGGATGCAGCCGGATAATCTTCCTAACTGGCATAATGTAAATATTGCACAGTGTTTTCGCGAACCCGCCACTTATTACATGCAGGCAAAAGATTCGTCTTTCCTGCATGCCACTTACAACAATTTTAATTTAATACGAAATTTATATGGGCAGGTGCCGGGCGGTATGTTTGGCGCTGATGAAAATGCACGTAAAGGTTATGATGATCCGCGGCAGGCAGTTGAAACCTGCGGCCTGGTGGAACAAATGGCCTCCGATGAAATTTTAACCGGCATTACCGGTGACCCCATGTGGGCCGACAATGCTGAAGATGTTGCTTTCAATACTTATCCTGCTGCCGTTATGCCCGACTTTAAAGCACTGCGTTATTTAACAGCGCCCAACATGGTGGTAAGCGATAGTAAAAACCATGCACCGGGTATCGAGAATGAAGGGCCGTTTTTAATGATGAATCCTTTCAGCAGCCGTTGCTGCCAGCATAATCATGCGCAGGGCTGGCCTTATTATGCAGAACATTTATGGATGGCAACGCCTGATAATGGTATTGCAGCCATCTTCTACAGCAGCAGCGAGGTTACTGCAAAGGTTGGTGAAGGCAACGATGTTACGTTAAAACAAACAACCAATTATCCTTTTGATGAACATATTAAAATTGAAGTAAGCACTTCAAAAAATGCAAACTTCCCTTTATACCTGCGCATACCACACTGGTGCAATAATGCAACGGTAAGCATTAACGGTAAGCCTGTACAGTCAGATAGTATAACAGCTTCATCTTATATACGGCTGGAGAACAACTGGAAAAATGGCGATGTAATTGAATTAACACTGCCCATGCAGTTGAAATTGCAGGTATGGCAAAAGAATAAAAACAGCGTAAGCCTTTATTATGGCCCGCTTTCTTTCTCCTTAAAAATTGATGAAGATTATAAATTGGCCGACAGTAAGAAAAGTATTCAGTGGGATTCAAAATGGCAGCCCGGCGCAGACCAGAGTAAATGGCCGGCATATAATATTTATCCTGCAAGCGCCTGGAATTATGGCTTGTACTTAAATAAACAATCACTAGCCGAACAATTCAAAATTGTAAAGCGCCAGTGGCCTGCTGATAACTTTCCCTTCACGCCAAAATCAACACCGATAGTGATAGAAGCGAAAGGAAAACTTATACCTGGATGGACGATAGATAAATATGGTTTATGCGACACGTTGCCGCAAAGCCCCGTTGTTGTATCAACCAAAGAAGAAGCAATAGAATTAATTCCAATGGGCGCGGCGAGATTGCGCATCTCAGCTTTTCCTGTAGTGCAGTAGCAGCCCGACTTAAGTCTTAAGGGAAAGGACTTTGAAGAGCGCGAAAATGCAGGTGTTTTATTTAAGTAAGTTCTTATAATTTAAAAGCAAGGTGCAATAAAAGATTATCTCTGTTAATGGCAGGAGGCCAGGCCCTTTCCCCTGGGAGGGTTTGGGAGAACCTTTTTCTCATAAGCAGTTGTTTACCGAGGGAAGAGCAGTAAATAAATTTTTAGTCGTGAAAATTTATTCTTCCCTCACTTTTTTTAATGATGAAAAGAAGCAGGCGACGCAAAAGCGCCGGCTGTATTATAAACGATAAACCTTATTAATGAAAAAAGTTTTATTAGTAGCATTAGTTGTAGCGGGTAGTATTGGTATTGTACAGGCTCAGGATGACGCCTGGCATATAGTTGGCGGAAAAATTAAATCGCCCTGGGCGGATAATGTGACTACTACCAGTGTTTTACCTGATTATCCACGCCCCCAACTGCAAAGAAATGGATGGCAAAACTTAAACGGGCTTTGGCAATATAGCATACTGCCAAAAGCTGAAGGTGAAGTGATGCCATCCGCTTTTCAGGGAAATATTTTAGTGCCGTTTTGTGTTGAATCTGCATTATCCGGCGTTGGCAAAACAGTTGGTAAAGACAGCGTGTTGTGGTATAAAACAACATTCAGCATTAATACAAAAACAAAAGGTAAAAAAGTATTATTGCATTTTGGTGCTGTTGACTGGCGCGCTGATGTGTATGTAAACGGCACAAAAGTTACCACGCATGAAGGCGGCTTTGATCCGTTTAGTGTTGATATAACAGCCGCTTTAAAAAAGGGCAGCAAACAGGAGCTCGCTGTGCATGTTTGGGACCCTACCGATGAAGGCCCTCAGCCTCGGGGTAAACAAATCATCAACCCACATGGCATATGGTACACGCCTGTAACCGGTATATGGCAAACGGTTTGGCTGGAAACAGTGCCGGAAACTTATATCGTTTCAACCAAACAGACACCCGATCTTGATGCTAAAACCATTACAGTAACAACGGCGACAGAAAATTTATTGCCCGGCGATCTTATACATATAAGCGCCTGGAAAGGCGATGAAAAGGTTGCTGAAAAATCAGGCACGGACGCAACTATGTCTTTACAGGTTGATAACCCTGAAACATGGTCGCCCTCCAATCCTTTTTTATACGATCTTAAAATCGCAATTGAACGCAAGGGCAAAACAGTTGATGAAGTAAAAAGCTATTTCGCTATGCGTAAAATATCGGTTGCACCCGATGCAAAAGGTATTTTAAAGATGATGCTCAATAATAAATTTCTATTCCAGTTTGGCCCGCTCGACCAGGGTTGGTGGCCCGACGGTTTATATACAGCGCCAACAGATGCAGCTTTAAAATTCGATATAGAAAAAACAAAAGAAATGGGCTTTAATATGATACGCAAGCATATTAAAGTAGAACCTGCACGCTGGTATTATTACTGCGACAGCATAGGCATGCTGGTATGGCAGGATATGCCAAGCGGCGACCTGGGCAACCAGTGGGAAACAAGGCCAGGTGTATTGGGCCGTGCAACCGATAAAGACCGCACACCTGAAAGTGAAGGCTATTACCGTAAAGAATGGAACGCAATCATAGATGCTTTATATAATTTCCCAAGCATTGTTTCATGGCAGCCATTTAATGAAGCCTGGGGGCAATTTAAAACTGTTGAAATAACAGAATGGACCATGAAAAAAGATCCAACAAGATTAGTGAACAGCGCCAGTGGCGGCAATTTCTATCTAACCGGCCATGTTGTCGATTTACATAACTATCCTGACCCTGCTATGCCGCGCCCTGAAATATTCGGCGCAAAGCAGGCATTGGTACTGGGTGAATACGGCGGGCTTGGATTACCTGTGGAAGGCCATTTATGGCAGGAGAAAAACTGGGGCTATCAAAGCTTTAAAGCAAAAGATAGTCTATTCATTCGTTATAGCGGAATGGACGACCGGCTAGCTGAATTAATCAGGCATGGTTTATCGGCCGCGGTTTATACACAAACAACCGATGTGGAAGGTGAAATAAATGGTTTTATGACGTATGACAGGAAAGTGATGAAGATGCCGATAGACAAATTGAAAGCGGCGAACGAAAAATTATATACAATAGTTCAGTAAGTAACGTTAGACCTAACAGGCTTTTAAAACCTGTTAGGTCTTTGAGTTTATTTAATGACGAGAGATTTCTCCTGTCGTCGAAATGACGAATGATGTTTGAAGTTGTTGTATTTAGTTATAAGCTTGAACGTCATGTCGAGGTAACGAGACATCTCTTAAAATTGAACGAGTTTGAATTTTTAGTTAATGATTGAATTAAAATTATCATAATAGATAAACAGGAATTAAAGTAATTAATGAAACATTTTTATTCATTCCTTTTTATGGCATTTGTAACAACATCAACAGCTGTGTTTGCGCAAACAAAAGTTGTGATGAAGACGCCATTTACAGATGCTGCAGGAAATGCTCCAATGCCTTTTCCTGAATACCCGCGTCCGCAAATGCAACGCGCTGACTGGATGAATTTAAATGGAACATGGGATTACGCAGGTGGTAAAAATGTAGCAGATGTAATTGCTGCAGCACAGCCGCCATCGTTTGATAAGGCTGAAAAAATTAAGGTCCCTTATCCGCCTGAATCATATTTATCCGGTATTCAAAGAAACCAGGAAATAAACATGTGGTACAAACGCACATTTACATTGCCCTCATCTTACAATGGTAAACATGTGTTGTTGAATTTTGGTGCCGCAGATTATCAAACAATCGTTTTTATTAATAATAAAAAAGCAGGAACACATATTGGCGGATATGATGCTTTCAATTTTGATATCACGCCTTATTTACAGAAGGGTGAGAACACCATTGTTGTTGGTGTGCAGGATAAAAATGATGGCCGCTCCGTGTCAGGAAAAAACGGCCCGCGTGGCGATTATACTTTTACTTCAGGCATTTGGCAAACCGTTTGGCTGGAACCGGTTTCAGCAAATTATATTCAAAGTATCCGTTTAACGCCTGATGTTGTAAATAAAAAACTTGCAATAAAAATTATTACCAATAACGATGCACCGGTTGTTGTAATTGCTTCTTCTCAGAACAAAGAAATTGCAACTGCAAATGGTAAAAGCAATAATGAATTTTCAATCAACATAACTGACCCGGTTTTATGGTCGCCTGAAAACCCTTTTTTGTATGATTTGAAAATTCAGTTAAAAGACCGGTCAGGCAAAACACAAGACGAGATCAATAGCTATTTTGGCATGCGGTCAATAACATTGGGCGATGTGAATGGTGTGAAAAGAGCTTTGCTGAATGATGAATTTGTGTTGCAACTGGGTTTACTGGACCAGGGTTATTGGCCCGACGGAATTTATACTGCACCAACCGATGATGCTTTAAAGTTTGATATTGAAGAAAGCAAGAAGGCCGGCTTCAATCTTATCCGCAAACATATGAAAACGGAACCACAGCGTTGGTATTACTGGTGTGATAAAATGGGTTTGATGGTTTGGCAGGATATGCCCTGTATCTGGTACCAGGATGAAGACACCGCTGTTGTACGCAGCCGCTTTCGCAACGAATGGAAAGAAATAATTGATGAACATTATAATGCGCCATCCATTATTACATGGGTTCCGTTCAATGAAAACTGGGGCGCATTTGATGTGAAAGAAATCACTGCCTGGACAAAGCAATATGATCCGTCAAGATTGGTAAACGGCAACTCCGGGTTCAACAATAATCCCTCTTATCAAAAGGCCTATGGCGATCCTGGCAACGGTGATTATGTGGATACACATATTTATGTCGGGCCATATGGCGCATCGGTTCCTGATAAAAATCGTGCTGCATCTTTAGGTGAATTTGGTGGCGTTGGTTTGTTTGTGCGTGGTCATTTATATCCTGTTGCCAACAATGCTTATGATATGATGGCAACAAAAGAAGATCTTACCAATAAATATGTTTTGTTATTGAATGAAGTGGAGCAGTTAGTGAAGTATAAAGGTTTAAGCGTTGCGATTTATACGCAAACAACCGATGTTGAACATGAGATCAATGGTATTCTCACATACGACAGGCAGGTTGAGAAAATGGATTATGAGAAAGTGCATGAGATTAATGAAGCAGTGATAAAAAGTAGTAAGGGGTTGAATAAATAAAGGCAGACCTAACAGGTTTTCAAAACCTGTTAGGTCTTGAAAAGTCAAAGATTTTGCGCATAGCAAATGCGAAGTCTCCAGACTTCGCAGAGCAAGTTCTTTTAATGACGTTGATGTTTTAAAGTGATTATTATTAGTAATGTTCTTTGAACGTCATGTCGAGGTAACGAGACATCTCCAGAATTTGAAGTTGTTGATACTTTAAGAGATTTCTCCTGTCGTCGAAATGACGATCGATGTGGTTGATTGAATTTGATTAATGCTTTTGTGATGATTACAATAACGTTAATAATTTAAAGTGATTATTATTAGTAATGTTCTTTGAACATCATGTCGAGGTAACGAGACATCTCCAGAATTTGAAGTTGTTGATACTTTAAGAGATTTCTCCTGTCGTCGAAATGA
>JAEWBD010000238.1 GCA_023391315.1 Bacteroidota bacterium
ATGTTATTCCGCAGATAGATGTGTTTCTGGACAACGGCTATACCAAAGAGGAAATGACGATGGTGAATGAAACAAGAAAAATTATGCGTGATGATAGCATTATGGTTACGGCCACCACGGTGCGCATACCGGTTGTTGGCGGCCACAGTGAAAGTGTAAACGTTGAATTTAACAACGATTTCGATATTGAAGAAGTAAAGAAAATATTAAGTGAAGCGCCGGGGGTTGTGGTACAGGATGATTTGGCGGCGCAGGTTTATCCAATGCCTTTATGGGCGCATGAAAAGGATGAAGTGTTTGTAGGAAGGATAAGAAGGGATGATACACAGCCTAACACTTTTAACCTCTGGATTGTGAGCGACAACCTGCGTAAAGGCGCTGCTACCAATGCAGTGCAGATTGCGGAATATTTGTCAGGAAAAGGATTGCTGTAAATATAGCGAGGCTAATAGCTGTCAGCGGATAGCTATTAGCGCTTATCGCACACTTATCTTAGATGACAAAGGATAACGGAGATTGCGGTATTGCATCATATCCACTTTAATACTTCCAACGGTTATAGGGCTTTCAATACGCAACGGAATATGATTCGCGTCATCGCTAACCCATACCGTCATTTTCTCGCCGCCTTCAAATATGGTTCCTTTTACCAGCAGCGGGCTGAATTTAATGGCGTTAAATTTTCCATAGCGTGTTTTTACAACCTCTTTGCCGAGGTAGCGGATGTAAAGGTTATATACCTGGTTATCTAAAAACATGCTGAAGGGAATTTTATCATCAATTTTATACCGGCTGAAATTAATATTGCGTGCATAATAAACGGCGCTTAAAACATCCTGTATGCAATTGGGAACAGAATAAGTTCCCTTGGTTGAAGTAGCTGTATTAGCTTTCCTGTTGAAGGTTATATTCTCAGTCTTTCTATAACCGCCTTCATCCACATTGCGGATAAATTTCAAAGGCAGCAAATAGGTCGTATCAAAAAAAGTTTCATAGCGGTCTCTCACTTTAAATATCCAGTCATACCGCGAGTTTGAAGTGCCTGTGCCTACCGCATGATAAACAGGTGTATTATTTAATTTTTCAAGCGTGGTGGAAAAGTTGGCTGTGCCTGCATTTATATATATGCCTATTACCGAATAATAAACAGTAAAAGTTATGCTTTCACCAGCCCTGAAAGCCGTATTGCGTATGCCGCAAAAATCATCGTCATCGGCTGAAAGCCTTAAGCATATTATCAAACAAAAAAAGGAGACCAGGAGTTTTCTTATCACGATTTCTTGATGTTTTGTTTATCGCTTTTTTTAAAAAGCTTTATACCCAGCAAAAACAAACTGCCTGCTGCCGATGGTAGTATCAGGTTTATAAACCAAATTACTGCTATAGTTGCGATAACACCAAATGCATCAGGGGTAATCAGTCCAAATAACTGTGTTCCTGCCTGCCCCCTTATTCCCACATCAGCAAAAGGAATGGTTGGCAAAATAGCCAGGAATAAAAATAATACACTGGTTGTGCAAAAAGCATTAACGGCATCAATCTTTACCTCAAATAAATGCAGCACCACCATATATTGAACAGCAAAAACAATGAAACGAATGAATGATAAACCTAAAATTCTTGTTAACTCTTTCCAATGAAATGCTTCTACGTTTTCAATTAAATATTTGTAGCGCAGTATGAAAGGTATTTTTTCGGCAAGCCGCGTTAGCCATGATAACCTGAAATAAGTAATCAGCAATATTAATGTGCCTAAAATGATCATTGAAATAATGCCGTTAAGCCACAGAACCGATAAACCTTCCAGCGGCTCGGATTTTGCCCAGGCAAAGGTTTTCAAATAAATTAAAGATGTTATGCCCACAACGAGCGTAACAATAAGCTGTGCCATGCTGCCCGCCACATTTAAAGCAACAGAACGCAAACGGTTTCCTTCTTTCATATACAAAGCACGGGCAGGATACTCTCCAAAACCATTTGGCAAAAACAACGATAATGCCAGCCCCGATAAAATAGCTTTAATCGCGGTTATGAAATTCACCTTCTCCACCGGGCGCATTAATAGCTGCCATTTACGTGCTTCAATGCTCCAGTTTAAACAAAGCAGTAAAAAAAGGCCTACGATTTTCCATATATTTTTTGATGCAAAAGAGTTTTTAAGTACCTCTAATTTCTGCGGAAGATCAGGTTGCGTTTCCACTTTTTTGTAAATGATATAAACCAGTACAATAAAAAGCAACGGCCCTAAAACATAATTCAATAAAATCTTTAATTGCTTTGCAAGATGTTTTTTTTGCATGAAGTTTAATAATGTACAAATAGTACTTTCACATTTCAATGAATAACGCTTCAAAAATAATTCTCGGAATTGATCCCGGCACCGTTATCATGGGCTACGCCGTTTTATCAATAAAAGGCAATGAAATAAAACTGCTGCACATGGACGTTTTAAAACTTACTGCACAAAAAGATACTTATCAAAAACTCGAAATTATTTTTTCAAAAGTAAGTGAACTTATAAAAAACTATAATCCTAATATGTTTGCCATAGAAGCGCCGTTTTATGGCAAGAACGTTCAAAGTATGCTTAAACTCGGCCGGGCGCAGGGCGTGGCCATTGCAGCAGCTATGCAGGCTGCATTGCCTGTAACGGAATACTCTCCCAAAAAAATAAAACAATCCATTACCGGCAATGGTAATTCAACCAAAGAACAGGTATATAAAATGCTGCAGCAAATGTTAAAGCTGGAAGAAGAACCACATTTTTTTGATGCAACCGATGCACTGGCCGTGGCGCTCTGCCATCATTATGCATCGGGCACAATTGTTTCAGCTCAGAAAAAATCTTTTAAAGGCTGGAAAGAATTTATTGCGAATAACCCGGGCAGGTTTATCAATAACCAGTAACAAACGGTTATTTAATCAATGCTCAATAACCAATATGTAAAAGTGAACTGCTGAACAATATATATCTCTCATCGCCCTGTTTCCCGGAAAAGAAAACCAATATTTTGTTTTCAACAAAAGGTGCATAACAATTCCCCGCATTTTTATTTTGGGTTATTACTTTACATGCATGTTTTGGTTAACGCCGCAATTAGCGCGGGCACGTTATTAAAAGGGAATTTCGTGAAAATCGAAAACTATCCCGTAGCTGTGAGCTCTGTGAAAATTGTTTATATTAAATGTCACTGTAATTATAACGGGAAGGCTATAAACAATAGAGCAAGTCAGAAGACCTGCCAGAATATCATAAGCAATCATGCCTTCGAAGGAAAGGTGGGATCTGATTTTACGCTAACAGGGTTCGCTGTCTGAATCGCCCTGTGTTTGTCAGCTTCTTTCCTCTTTATCAAGGCGGTTGTATTTAAAAAATGTGGCGATCCTGATCGCCTGCATTAACGGAAATTGTAAAAGCTTAGCATTTATATTGATCCATTATAAACCTTATATACGCCGGGCTTTTATTTCTGCATTAAACAATTTTTCTTTTGTTCATGATGGCGTTATACTGTAAGGACAGTGTGCGTCTAAAAATAAATAACTATGGGCCTATTTGATAAGAGAATTCAATACAAACCATTTGAATACCCTGAAGTACTTCAGTTTACTACTGCCATAAATAAATCTTTTTGGGTTCATTCAGAAATTGATTTCACTGCCGATGTTCAGGACTTTCATGCCCATTTAACGCCGGCAGAGCAAAATGCTATAAAAAACAGCCTGCTTGCCATTGCACAGGTGGAAGTAGCAGTGAAATCGTTTTGGGGAAACCTGTACCATCATTTTCCAAAACCTGAAATTAACGGGCTGGGCGCAACTTTTGCCGAATGTGAGTTCAGGCATTCCGAAGCATATTCCCGCCTGCTGGAAGTGCTCGGTTATAATAATGAATTTGAGGGTTTGCTGCAGGTGCCTGTAATAAAGGAGCGTATCGATTATCTTTCAACTGCATTGCAGCATACAAAATCAAGCGACAAAAAAGAATATGTTTTTTCGCTTATTCTTTTTAGTATGTTGATTGAAAACGTAAGCCTTTTCAGCCAGTTTGCCATTATCCTCGCCTTTACCAGGTTTAAAGGACTTATGAAAAATGTAAGCAATATTATTGCCTGGACTTCAGTGGATGAACAGATACATGCCAATGCAGGAATTTTTTTAATCAACAAACTGAAAGAAGAATACCCGGAAATATTTACCGAAAGTATGATTGGCATGGTACGCGATCTTGTAGATCAATCTATCTATACTGAAATCCGTATAATCGACTGGATTTTCAATGCAGGTGAATTAGACTTCATCCGTAAATATGATCTCGCTAATTTCATGAAGAAACGGGCAGATGACAGCCTCATCCAAATAGGCCTGCAACCCTTATTTAATATCAGCCATGCACAAAGCGCTCCTATGGTTTGGTTTGAGGAAGAAGTTTTCTCCAACAGCCTCGACGATTTTTTTGCCAAACGCCCGGTGGAATATACCAAGTTTGACAAGAGTATTTCTGCTGACGATTTATTTTAAACCTGTTTATAAATTCTTACGATCTAATCATCCTTTAAATTTTTTGTAATGACAACATTGTTTGATGCAGCAGACACGCCACCTGCCGCCCAGCTATCAGATATAGCCGGAAAATACGAGCAGGAAAAGCTCTGGTGGAAAAATGAAGAAAGTGAACAAATATTAAACCGCGGTTATCTTTTAAAAGGAGAAACCATAGATGGCGCTATTGAAAGAATCTGCACGGCTGCTGCACAGCGTTTATATAAACCGGAATTAAAAGACGCGTTCCGCGAAATGATAGAACGCGGATGGATGAGCCTGAGTTCACCCATTTGGGCAAATATGGGTACGGAACGCGGGCTGCCTATCTCCTGCTTTAACGTGCATGTGCCGGATTATATTGAAGGCATAACCCATAAGCTGGGCGAAGTAATTATGCAAACCAAACTGGGCGGCGGCACTTCCGCTTATTTCGGTGCCTTACGGGAAAGGGGCAGCGCCGTTACAGATAATGGTAAAAGCAGCGGCGCGGTAAGTTTTATGCGGTTATTTGATACGGCAATGGATACGGTTTCGCAGGGCGGTGTTCGCCGTGGCGCTTTTGCAGCTTACCTGGATATTGATCATGGCGATATAGAAGAATTTCTTTCTATCAAAGACATTGGCCACCCCATACAAAATCTTTTTTACGGCGTATGTGTACCAGACTACTGGATGCAGGATATGATTGATGGCGATAAGAAGAAGAGGGAGATTTGGGCAAAAGTATTGGAGAGCCGGCAGCAGAAAGGCCTGCCTTATATATTCTTTACAGATAATGTAAACAGGAATAAGCCACAGGTGTATAAAGATGCCGACTTAACCATTCATGCCAGTAACCTTTGTTCTGAGATCATGCTGCCTTCAACAGAAGACGAATCTTTTATCTGTTGCCTTTCCTCCATGAACCTTGAACTGTATGATGAATGGAAAGATACGAATGCTGTTAAGCTGGCTATATTCTTCCTGGATGCTGTGCTGCAGGAATTCATTACCAAAACAGAGGGCAATCATTACCTTAAATCTGCCAACCTGTTTGCCAAAAGACACCGGGCCCTGGGATTGGGCGTTCTGGGCTGGCATTCTTATTTGCAAAAAAATATGATCCCTTTTGAAGGATTAAGGGCCAAGCAATTAACTTCCCTGATATTTAAAGATATTCAGACCAAGGCGATAAAAGCCAGCAAAGATTTGGCATGGATATATGGAGAACCTGAAATACTGAAAGGTTATGGCTTAAGAAATACAACCCTGCTTGCAATAGCACCCACCACTTCTTCTTCAGCCATACTGGGCCAAACCTCACCGGGTATTGAGCCGTATAGCAGCAATTACTATAAAGCCGGTTTGTCAAAAGGAAACTTTATCCGCAAGAATAAATACCTGAAAGAGGTACTTATAAAGAAAGGTATTGACAATGAAGATACCTGGCGCAATATCATGCTGAATCACGGCAGTGTTCAACATATTAAAGAATTGTCGGCTGAAGAAAAAGAGGTTTTTAAAACCTTTAAAGAAATAAGCCAGCTCGAAATAATCCAGCAGGCATCCATTCGCCAGCAATATATTGACCAGTCGCAAAGCCTCAACTTAAATATACCTGCAGACCTGCCTGTAAAAGATGTAAACAGGTTATTGATAGAATCCTGGAAACTTGGAGTTAAAACACTTTATTACCAGCGCAGCCAGAGCGTATCCAAAGAAATGGTAACAAGCCTGGTGAGTTGTAAAAGCTGTGAGGCATAAATTATACGTTTAAAACAATAAAGCGGCCTGCAAAATTATGCAAGGCCGCTTTATTGAATAAGATCCATTAAATTATATTGTGCGCCCGCTTTTGTTTTGAGAGGTACTTTTTTCGCTCCATATTTAACAGTGCACGGGCCACCCTTTTTTGAAAGTAACGCTGCCCGTACAAGCTTGCCATTTTTCCATTGCATATCAATTACAAAGCCGCCTCTTGCGCAAAGTCCGTTAATTGAGCCGTCGTTCCAGGCAGCAGGCAATGCCGGCAGCAGTTCTATAAAATCTTCATGACTTTGCAGCAACATTTCTGCAACACCTGCCGCAGCTCCAAAATTGCCATCCAGCTGAAATGGCGGATGTGCACAAAATAAATTATTGTATGTGCCACCGGCGTTGTTCATGGCAACACCAGCCACATGAACAGGCTTTAATAACCGGTTTAATAATTTTAAAGCATGATCGCCATCGTGCAAACGCGCCCAGAAATTTATCTTCCACGCCAAAGACCAGCCTGTGCCATCATCACCCCTTGCCTCAAGCGACTTCTTTGCAGCTTCAGCCAATGCCGGTGTTTTATCTAATGTAATCTCATCGCCAGGATATAAAGCAAATAAATGCGAGGTATGGCGATGATGCGGTTCAACTTCCTTAAACCCCTGCGCCCATTCCATTAACCTTCCATCTTTTCCAATACCGGGTGCAGCAAGCTCACTATTGGTTTGTTGTAACTGATGCATAAAATCATTACTGCTCTTTATATTCAACACCTGCGCGGCTTGTAAAGTATTGTTGAATAAGTCGCGGATTACTTCCTGGTCGTGAGACGGTCCCATGCTTATGCTGGCAACGCTTCCGTCGGGTGCTACAAAACTATTTTCAGGTGATGATGCAGGCCCGGAAACAAGCTTGCCGCTTGAAGGATCTTTTACAAGCCAGTCAAAATAAAACAGACAGGCTTTTTGCAAAATTGGATATACCCTGCGCAAATAAGCGGTGTCGGATGTAAACGCATAATGTTCCCATAAATGCTGGCACATCCAGGCGGCAGCACCAACATGCAAACCCCAGGACGGGTCTTCGCCGGGCGCTGTGTAACCCCATACATTTGTTATGGGATGAATGCACCATCCATGCATGTTATATTGCACCGATGCTGTTTTGGTGCCAGGCGTTATCAGCGATTCAATCAAATCAATCAACTGCATATCGCATTCAGAAAGATTGGTAACTTCTGAAGGCCAGTAATTCATCTGCACATTAATATCTGTATGATAATCCCCGTTCCAGGGTGTTTGAATTTTATTGGCCCAAATACCCTGCAGGTTAGCCGGCAAACTGCCTTCCCTTGATGATGACAATAACACATAACGGCCAAACTGGTAATACAATGAGTAAAGGCTCGATTCATTATGTGTCTGAAGATTTTTTTCAAGCAGTTTATCGGTGGGTAAATTTTCAGTTGAAGGTGCTGTTAATTGCAATGAAGACCTTTTCATAAAAGATGAAAAGTCTTTTATATGCCTTTCTTTTAAAGTATTGTATGGTGTTGAAACAGCTTTATTGGTTGTTGAATTTAATTCAGCTTCAAAATTATTATTTACATAATCGGGATAATGAAGCCTGTAGTTAGTGGCAGCAGTAACAATAATGGTAACAGCATTTGCTTTTGAAACTATGAGTTTATTACCATCCTGCTTTATACTCCCGCCATTTACAACAGGCACTGCATACAATTTATATTTCATGCCATCACCGCCTTTGCCATTAGTAAGTGTGCCACTCATAACAAGCCTGTTGCTTTCTGCAATGGTTGTAAATTTTTCAGGACGGTCAACAGACAGTGTAAATGAAATTGCATGGGGTTTATCAGTTGTTAAACGAATAATAAGGGCTTTATCAGGATTGCTGGCAAATACTTCTCTTGTAAATTCAATATTGTTTTGCCGGTATTTTGTAAGGACAACGCCATTCATTAAATCTAATGCACGATAATAATTGCTGTAAGCAGATTTTGTATTGAAATCGAGCCACAAATCACCCAATGTTTGATAACAGCCATAAGGCACATCAGCGCCATTGCCGCTTCCTGAACCAACACCTTTGCACACCTGCGTTTTATTGGTAAGTTCTGTTGCTTCTTTATATTTTCCTTCAAACAAGAGTTGCCTTATCTGGTCCAAATATTTTGAAGCCTCAGGATTATCATTGTCATCATGGCTTCCACTCCACAAAGATTTTTCATTTAGTTGCAACCGTTCTTTATTTACATCGCCAAAAACCATTGCACCTATAAAACCATTGCCAACAGGCAAAGCTTTCAGCCATTCAGGATCATTAATCCATCCTGACGAAGTATCTTTTACGCTGGCATTGGCCGGATGATCGTACCAGAGTTTTTGATCATTATTTTGACCGGAGAGACGGCTGCTGTTTATAAGCAACAACACCAAAAAAAATGTAATGGCAGTTTTGATTTTGAACATAAAAATCTGTTAGGTTTTGTTCCAGTTCATCAGGCACACAACGCTTACATAACAATATTCAATTTATACAGCAGCGCAGCTTTAATTGAAATAAACCGTCAGCCTTCTGCTTTTTATTTGATTCGCCAATATACTATCAACGCTGGTCATATTATCATGCAGGGAAAAATACTGAACTGTAAAACATTAATGGTAAGATAACGTTTTGCACCAAATAAATATTGATGTTCCGTTGATAAATTACCTGCAGATAGTTTTCATGCTGTTAAGCATGGCAACTGCAGGCAATTTATTTTCAGAAAATATTGTGGTATTTTTTGAGTTGATGAAGGAAGCGCAACGTTTGCCGTTTAGTTTACAGTAAAAGGATCTTAAATATATAACATAAGGCTAAGGATATTGTTGTACGGGATTGAATGATTTTGGACTGCTTATAACTCATTTATTTTCTTCATTACATTTTCTACTATGGCATCGCAATAGATTAAATTAAATTCAAACAGTTCGGCACTGGAATACGTTTTCTCAATTTCATTTCTCAACATTGTTTTCGCCCTGTTTAGCCGCACCTTCACATTAGCTTCGCTGATATGCAGCAGTTGCGATGTTTCCAAAACATTCAAACCGTTTATCTCCCGCAGGGAAAATACGATGCGGTAATCGAAAGGAATTTCTGCAAGCGCCTTTTCAATAATATGCCCCAGCTCACGGGTTTGAACTACTTTGCCTGTATCATTATCTTGATTGGTAAACATTGGCTTTGAATTGTCGTTTGCATCGTATGTTATCTCATTTTTAAAACCTGCCTTTTCCTTTTTCCTGTAACAGTTGTTCATCATAATGCGTATGATCCACGTTTTGAAACCGGAACGGCCTTCAAATTGCTGCAGGTTTTTATAGGCATCAATAAAAGTTTCCTGCATTAAATCCTGCGTATCTTCATGATTATAATTATACGATCTGCCGGTTTTGTACAGGTAAGGATTAAAGCGCCTTACAATGATTTCGTAAAGCGCTTTTTCTCCTTGTATGACCCTTGCTATAATTTCCTGTTCGGTAAGTTGTTCAAATGAAGCCATAGCCAGCAATGATTTTAAGCTGCAACCCGGGATAATCTTGCCATTGAAAAAGCCGAAATGGCCATTACCAGGTCGCGTACTGCTACATCCACATAACTGAAACCTGCAAGCAGCGTTAACGCAATTGAGGTGAGCCAGGCTGCAACAATATATCCGCCAATTTCCGCTTTTTTAAGTACAATAATGCCTGCAATAATTTCAATAATGCCCACTATCATCATAAAGGTGGATGCAGGAAAGGGCAGCAAATCTGCCAGTGAAGGATTTAGATATTGCTCCCAATTGGTAAGCAGGTTTGTGAATTTATCAGCGCCGGCAACAATAGGCACTATTACAAATGTGAACTTTAATAGCCTGAACGTTTGCGTTACCGGCTGTTGTGTAATCTTGGTTTCCATTTTTTACTTTTAAATTGTTCCTGTATTTTTAGAGTAAGCAGCTTGTAAAAAGGTTACAAACAATTTTATCAGGAGTAAAAGCAGTTCACAGCATTACTTCAACATTTACACGGCTATGCACAAAACTTTGCAGCCGGTTTCATCAACCGCAACAGAAAATACAATAATAAAAATGCCCATTACCGCAGATGCAGCAATGAGCATTTTTTACTTATCAGTTTTTTAGCTAAACGTTGGAAGATTATATTTTAAAAGAATAACCATCGCGGTATTGCCGTCTCACAAACTGGTTGGCTTCATCAAAATTGGTAATCTTCATTTCATCAGCATTCCATAAAAGTTTCTTCCTGCCCGGGAACCGGCCTTTGCTGTCTTTTACATTCCAGCTGCGAAGTGCAAGGTTGGCAAACAACACGGTTTCTGTAAGCGGGCCGGCATAATCAAAATTGGAACTGGTATAACCCTTTCCATAACCGGCTATACAGGCATTTACCCATTGTGCATAATGCCCTTCCTGGCCGCCCGGCACACGATCAACGGTTTTGGGAACATTGCCTACTTCTTTTGTTCTTGAAGTTGGTAACAATGTTGGGTTAGCGCCGTAGCATCCGCACATCATTTTACCTTTTGTGCCTTCTATAATAGCGCCGCCATCTGCGTTGCCCATTTCTTCGTCAGGGCCTAATTCGTCGGGGCGCTCGGGCCGTATATTACCATCCATCCAGGTAAGTTTTACATCAGGCTTTCCGTTCTTTCCCGGAAATTTTATTTTGATAGAAGAAGCCGCCGGACAGCTTTCCGGGTGGTAGGAAGGCGTCCACATTTTTTCATAAATATCTGCTACGCTGCATTCTACTTCTGAAGGATAGCCAAGGCCAACCACTTTAAAAGGCGGATCAATAATATGGCATCCCATATCGCCTAAAGCGCCGGTGCCGAAATCCCAATAGCCGCGCCAGCTAAACGGAACAAATCCATCATGGTATTCATGAAAGGCAGTGGGGCCAAGCCATAAATTCCAATCCAGTTCAGGTGGTATTTGATCTTTGGTTGTAGGATAGCCGGTGCCCTGTGGCCATACGGGCCTGTTAGTCCAGCAACGTATAGTATGCGCATCTCCTATCAGCCCTGCATTATACCAATCCTGCATTTGCCGCACACCATCGCCTGATGAACCCTGGTTGCCCATTTGCGTTACAACTTTATATTTCCTGGCCGCCTCCGTTAATATTCTTGCCTCATAAATGTCATGCGTCATTGGTTTTTGAACATACACATGCTTTCCCATTTGCATAGCCATTAACGCAGCAACAGCATGGCAATGATCGGGGATGGAAACAGACACCGCATCAATGTTTCCTTTTTCCTTATCAAGCATTTCCCGGAAGTCTTTATAATAAGTGGCTTTGGGAAAATCAGCTCTTGTTTTAGCAGATGACCTGTCGTCAACATCGCATAACGCCACAATATTGGCATTACCCGATTTAAAGAACATGGCAATATCACTTTGGCCTTTACCACCGGCGCCTATCGCGCCAATGTTTAGTTTGTCGCTCGGGGCCACGTAGCCTTTACCCAATACATGGCGGGGGACAATGGTAATGCCTGCAGCAGCAATAGAAGCGTTGCGGATGAAACTTCTTCTTGAATTGTCTTTCGGTTTGTTGTCATTCATAAAGCAATCCTTTAAATTATGAGGTTTATATTTTATGTGAGCAAGTTATTAACCATTTGCGAAAGACAGCGTAAGAAATTTTTTAAGGTTAATAACATAGGATGAAGCCTGCAAAAAAAGGATAACAGGTTTGCGTTTTAGATGATTGTATAAAAATATGAATTCATCACCTGCAGGTATTAACCAGGCAAGTGCGGAAGTTTATTTTATTCAGGCACTACCATAATATCGACAGGTTTAGCCGATGCAGTAGACTCAAAAGTTATACTGCCATTTTTATCGCTGGTAATTTTTTTTAACGGCTTATTATTAATTAAAATTGAATAGGCTTTATTACCCGCAAGGCCAGAAAGAATATATTCTGTTGATATTAATGCTGTGGCTGATTGCGTCCATTCGCATTTATCAGCGCTCCAGTTTTTGATGTTTATAGAAAGACGATTGTTTGAAGCAACAGTTACTTTCAAAGACGCATTTTCGTCATCACCTTTAAAAAAACAAAGCGTATCCTTTGAGCTGTTAAAACCAAAATCTTTTGGTGATGCAATTGAGTATCGGCCATCTGAAACAACATAATTATTCATACTTAAATCAATAACCAATTCTTTGTTCTGATACTTATATTTTAGTTGTGTTCCGTTTAAATCAGGTGTTAAATGCGGGTTTAAATAAAAACGGTTATATAACGGGTTAACACCGTAAACAGCCTGGTATAAGCCAACAATCGTTAAACCATTGCCTGATAAAATATCATCGCCGCGGCCATCCTGTTTTTGCCGGCCATATCGCTGAAAGGCAAGCCCGTCTTTTGCATACTGATCCAATACATTCTTTACATATTTAACTGCCAGTTCAGGTTTATAGGATGCATAAGCTTTAACGCCCAGCGCACCCCACGATAAAAAGATGTCGCCATTTTCATAATTAGGAAACGGGAATTGCCAGTCATTGCCATCACCCGGCGCATAAGAATACAAACACAAAGGCCAGAAAAATAATTTTTCTTTCTGCATTTGTGTTTC
>JAEWBD010000278.1 GCA_023391315.1 Bacteroidota bacterium
TAAACAAGAAAAACCAGCGCTGGCTATGCAACCTTATATCAACACAATAAAAAAATTATGGCTGACCCTTAATCACTGCTACTTCCATGTTCCTTTCTGATTCCTCTAAAGCAAGGCCGTATCTTGACAGAAAATCATTCCATTGCTGTATGTTATAACTGTATATATCAAATGGATAATTGAAGCTTATATTTTTGGTTAGCCCCGTTGCATCAATTACAGGTACGGGCAACATATAATTCAGCATGTCAATAAACCGGGAGAGGGGCTGGTTGTGCATATACTTGTGCAGCGATGTTCTTTCTATATCAGTTCCTTTTGGCGGTAGTCAATTCATACTTGAAAGGAAAGGCGAATATTTCACTAACTGTAATCGGCTTATAGCATGAAATATAACACAAAGTAATAATTAACTGTATCACTCAATAGGAAGTATAGGGAGGGTTGAATTTTGCAAATAAGATCCCCGAAGTTGAGCATATAAAATCCCCCTCGCAGTAGCTATGGCAATTCTATTCAGGGCAATATTTAAGTCATGTGGAATCAAAAAATTCTCTTCCTTGCCTTTTTTAATAAGACTCTCAAAAGAGGAAATTTCAAAACCACAAGCCACCTGCAAATTGGCAAGAAGGCTATCCTTTTCTGCATCCCTTATAGTAATAGTTGTGAAAACGATGATCAGGCGTTTTTCCGAATTGGTTTTTTGTTCCTGCTGAATATTAAACTCAAAGATATCCTTGCTATATTCCCTGGCCTGCTGAGGTTGAATAGAAAATGAAATCAACTCAATCCCGTGTATTTTGTATGGCTTTTCCTGCGTGACTGTTTCCATATTATGATTTATTAAACAACTACAACCGATGTAGGTTGTAATCCACCGGCATCATCAATAACCCTTTGGAGTGGTTCGTAAATATCTTTACTTAAAGAAGCTGGCTCTACCGAAACAGTAAAGTTCACTTGCAAGGATGGTGCTGCTTGAGATAATTCAACGTTCAATAGCTTTATATTCAGTACCCGTTGTATGTCCACGAGCGTATCAACCGTGAAATTGTGTGTTCCGCTAAGCCATTTGGAAACGAGGGAAGGGCTTTTTAAGTTCAAGGCGTTCGCCAGATCAAGGCTTTTCCATCCCTTTGCTTTAAGCCCCGCATATATTTTCGCGGATAGCTTCATTTTGTAATCTGTTTGTTCCTGTTCTTCCGGCGTGATACTATCAAGCAAACCATCTACCAGATCACTGGAATAATTTTCATTTATATCACCAAAGTTTACCATAATAAAAAGTTTAACATGTAAGCATTAAATCGCCTTCAAATTTTAACCCATCCTCGGATATTCTTAAAGTGCCATCTTCCAATTTTTTCCGAATGATTTTAGAGTAGTGCATCATTTCACGCACTTCACGGCTAAGTTTGGGATCGTCCTGCCATGCTCTAACATTCTTTGGTCCTCCATTTCCAACAACTACAATTTTTTCATTTAACCTGATACAATAAAGCCTTAGATGTTTATCAGGAATATCATAAAACGCGCAAACCAAATCATCCCACTCTAATCCTTCATCTAATTTAAAATAGATTTCCAAAGCACCTACAGCATTTCCCATACTTTTAAGTCTGCTAATAATACTGAGTAAATCCTGGGTAAACCCTACCTGATGTTCCTTAATAAAGTGATCCAAAAAGGGCCACTTTACTATCTTCAGTAACGATGCTATAAATTGACGCTTTATCTCCCGATAATTTGGTCAAATAAACCAATTTAGATTTCACCTATAAAAGAACATTTACAAATTTAGAATAAAAAAATCACTTAAATGTGATTTTATAAATATATAGTTTGACAATCATCCTCTTCGGAAATAGATAATTAATAACTATTTTTTGTATAGGCCCTTAATTATTTTTAGATTTAAACCCAATACTTCATCTTCATACTTCTCAGCAGCCGCAACCATTGCTGTAAGTTCTTTAAGCTCCACTATCGACAAATTGGATTCCCCCTTATTCATTAACTTATATATTACAAGCATTGTTTCATGATAGGTTTTCTTAGAATCAATTTCATATTTCATTTCGCTATTTTTTTAAAGTGATTTTATCCGCTTTTTATTTTATCGTATTTTTTATATGTGCACATAAAAATAAATACAGTCTGTATTTAAATTATCATGAATATGCTATCTGACGGTTCCTTTATTAGACACTATCTGCAAAATTTTGATAATCTGAAATCAGATAAATATGATTTTACGGATGTTGCGTGAAGAACGCGAGGATAAGCTAAATAAAAACCCTTACAAACTTGTATGACCTGCCAGTCGCCCTATGCTGTCAAAATGTTCCATGTTTATCCTTTTAGAATGTTTTTTTGCATATACCTGTTCACATAATCATCAACTGAAAATTCCGGTTCCTCTTTTTGCCCTTTAATCCATTCCAGTATTTCCGCTTTCTTGAAGCGATATTGTTTACCTATCTTGAAATAAGGAATGCCGCCTTTCGCGCATTTGGCATAAATAACGTTAATGTCAAGATTTAAGAATTGGGCCACTTGTTTTACACTCATTATTCCTTTATCATTTGGGGTTGATTGAACCGCCTGCTTGTTTAATAGCTCTTTCAACATTTGTTTGATGGCTGTTATATTTTCATCAATCTTATTTAATCGTTGTTCGATATTCAGTTCTCGCATATATTGGTCTTTGTAATGATAGAAGGTTTAGTTGCAGCTTTCGCCCTGTTAGCATCGGGCACCTGCGCATAGATTTGAGTAGTCTTAACATGCTTATGATTAAGCATCTTACTGACAATGTATATATCTTCTCCATTCTCAATGAGCGTGGTAGCATATTTGTGCCGCCAGTTATGAAACTTTGCTTTGTCTTTTAAGCCAACCGAATTAAACCATTCTTTCAGCTTAGCCCTTGTCCTGGAATATGTAAGACCAGAAAAGACTAATTCATCGCCTTGTTTCATTTCACCAAGTATGTTTACCGCTTCCAGGCTGATATAATGTTTAAAGCAACGTTCCGGCTTCGGGTCAATAAAGTAGATGTACCATGCTTTCAAAATATTGGAATAATGAAAATCATCCCATCTTAAAATTTTAATGGCACTAAATCTACAGCCTGTTAGCAAGGCAAATATGGAAGACTTAAAAACCAATGGGTCATCAATCGGGTTTTCAAGCAATAACCGCAGTTCGTCATCGTCAATAATTTCACGAAAAGTATCAACATTATTGATACGAGAAACTCTGATAGTATAATCCTCCGGAAGATACCTGTCTAAAAATGCCTGGCGAACTATAAGTGAAAACTTATCATAGTAAGAAGCGGCCGAATTTTGCACCAGCTTTAAGTGCTTTGATTTAAGAGAGGGGGCCGTAAGCAAATACTCTTTAAATTTCTGTAGAAGGCGATCATCAATATCCCTGAACTTGAAATGTTCACCTATCCATCGCTTTAAATATTTAATGGCTGTTTCGTAATGGGTAGTATCCACTTTTTCCTTTTGCTTATTTCGGATAAAGTTTAAAGCGTAAACAAAAAAATCTGCATCAAGTACATCTTTGTTGAACAGTCCGTTGGCATCAAGCATTAATGCCTTCATACGCTTGATAAAAATCTTTTCTGCAATCTCCTGGTAAAGCAGGTTCTCTTTCTTTTCCAATGATGTTATAGGTTTGACGTATAAATGAAGATTTAAGTATTCCCTTCGTGTATAAACCTGTTTTTGCGGATTCCACACCGGCGGATAATAATCAATGTACAAACTGTACTTTCCTGATTTCAGTAATTTCTTCCTGATCTTTCCCCTCATAACTCTTCGTTTTTACTGGTGAAATAATCTATCACATATTGTTTATTGAACAGTAACCTTTTTCCAATTTTCAATCTTGGAAAAGACTTATCCTTTATTGAACGGAATAAAGTCCGTTCGCCAACGCCTAATAATGTCGCAATGTCCTGGATATTGAACCATTCTTTGTTCAACCTGTTTATGTTTGGCCTTGCATGATTGTCAACCGATGCTATGGCATAACGCTCCAGCGATTGCCAGTTGACAGACAGAATGGTCTCCGTAATTTTTTCTTCTCTTTTTCGCTTTTTATAATTGCGTTGAGCGCAAACGAGTGAACAGAATTTTGTAACTGTTGTTTGCGCAATGAATGGCTGCTTACAGTGCTGGCAGATCTTTTTGATGCGGATATTCGAGCTCATATATTCTACACTTTTTGTCCAGATTAGCTGCTCCAGTTATTTCGCCGGTTATTTCCCCTGTTATTTCGCCGGTATTTCGCCGTTTATTTGGTGAGTTTTTACTGGTTATTTCACCGGTTGTTTCGCCGTTGCGCTGCCAGTAACTGCCTGGCACTGCCTGAAGCTGCCTGATACTGCCATCATTTCGCCATTCATTTTTAAATTTTGTACCTCCCTGATTTTTTGGAAAAAGGTACAAATGAGGACACAGATGACAATAAAAAAAGGGTAAAATGTAGTAAATTTAACTTTTGTAAAAAAATGATTTACAATAGTTTAGTAAAGTGAAGTAAAATAAATTCAACTGAAGTAGCCCGCCTATTTTCCGATACAAAATTTACTAAATATATAATCAAGCTGGTCTTCATTTGTTACCTGGCCTGTTATTTCACCGAGATAATGCAGGCAGCGGCGAATGTCTAAAGCAATAAGATCGCCGGGAAGTTTATCATTCATTCCTTTTCGTATATCCATTAAAGCCTCGCTTACTTTTTGCAGCGCTTCATAATGCCGGGCATTTGTTACAACCACATTTTCCGTTTCTATACTTCCGGTTATAACTTCTTCAACCAGCCGTTTCTTTAAAAGGTTGACATGTGTATGTTCTTTCGCTGAAATATATAAAATATCAAGGCCATCAAATTTTTTAATGATGTCATCAGCATTCATCAGATCAAGCTTGTTGCCAATAAGCAGATAATTTTTACTGGCTGATATAAGCTGTTCCTGTTCATGCAGCAGGTTTTCTTTTGTTTCATGTGCACAGTCAAACATGTAAATAACAATATCTGCGTTGCGCATTTTTTCCAAACTTTTTTCAACGCCGATCGTTTCAATTTCGTTATCACTTGTTCTTATGCCTGCCGTGTCAATTAACCTGAATAAAATCCCTTCAATATTGATGATTTCTTCAATCGTATCTCTTGTAGTGCCGGCAATATCGCTTACAATAGCGCGGTTTTCATTCAATAAAGTATTAAGCAATGTGGACTTGCCTGCATTAGGCTTTCCAATGATAGCTACCTGCACGCCATTCCTGATAACATTTCCCAACTTGAATGACTGCAATAAATTACCGGTTATTATTTCTGCTTCTGAAATAAGTGCATAGAATTGTGTGCGGTCAGCAAACTCCACATCTTCCTGCGAAAAATCAAGTTCCAGTTCTATTAAAGCGGAAAATTTTAATAACTGTTCCCTTAAATTTTTAAGCACGCCGGAGAAGCCGCCACGCATATTTTGCAGGGCTGTTTTTCTGCTGGCTTCTGTGTTGCTGGCAATTAAATCAGCTACGGCTTCTGCCTGTGCAAGATCAAGCTTGCCGTTTAAAAAAGCACGTTGTGTAAACTCGCCGGGTTTTGCCAGTCTTGCACCTTTTTCTATGCAGGCATCGAGTATTTTTTGCTGAATATAAGCTGAACCATGGCAGGAAATTTCCACTACATTTTCACCCGTATAGGAGCGGGGTGCTTTGTATAATGAAACAACAACTTCATCAATAACAGCATCCTTATTTTTTAACAGGCCAACATGCAATGTATGTGAAGGTTGTTCAACAAGATTTTTATTTGGGAATAATGCATCAACAATTTCAACCGCTTTATTACCGCTTAAACGAATAACGCCAATTGCACCAATGCCCTGCGGTGTTGCTATCGCTATAATGGTATCATTCCAGTCGTTTATGTACATAGCTGCCAAAAATAAAATATACTTGTAAGCTGCAAAGTTGCAGTTAAATAAATATATGCCGGAGAGCAACACCGGATATTATACCTTGTAAGCAGTTTACAAGTTTACCGGGTTTGACTTGTTTAGGCTGAAACGGGGAGTTAAACAGCTTATAAACTTATGAACAGGGCCATCTTAATAAATATTATATAAACCCTTATTTACCGTGCTTTCTTTTCATATCCCAACATCTCATTAGCCCACGGAATAAAATATTTAAAATTAGGCGCATCGGTATGGCCGCCATCATGCTGGCGCCAGGCAAGCTGTCCGTTTAATAAGCCAACATTAACAGGCGGCATATATTCTTTCATATAATCATTGGAAACGCCAAGGTCTTTTGCGCCCAGCAATTTATAGGCAGCGCCGGCAGCAATAATGGCTTTATAACTGCCGCGATGATCAAGCCAGTTAGCATCACCTTTTTCAGGGATACCATAACTCAAAAACATAGGCCGCGGCGCACACAGGGCAATTAATCCATGCGCGTCAACTGGCAAATCACAACCGGTCATCTTACCAAATTTGGATGCTTCCGTGCCATACTTTAAAAAGTTGCCAGCCATCCAGTAAGACTCTCCACCGGTAAGGCTTTCAACGGCTTCGCCGTAATTGCGCCGCAATAAAGTAGCGCCTCCTTTTCCGGGTGAACCCACTAACGCTGTTGCAAAACGCGGCTCGAATGCTAACGTAACCAATGCTGCTTTTCCATATCTTGATACACCTTCAATACCCACTTTTTTTGCATCCACCAAACTGTCTGTTTCAAGATAATCCAATGCTCTTGCTGCACCCCAGCTCCAGGCCCGCAATGTGCCCCAGTCATCGGGTTTACGTGGCTGCCCTTTATTCACCAAACCAATAATGCCGTTGGTTAAACCATCGTCGTTATCGGCCTGTATGCTGCCGGGTTCTATTGTACAATAACCCCAGCCTGCCGCCAGCAATTGTTCCGTTGGCGGCGCATCTCCCACACGTGGTGGTGCGAAAAAATTGACGCTGGTTTTTGTGATGGCTGTGTAAGCAGGATACTTATCAAAAATAGCTTTTACAGCAGGATTGGTTTTTATCATCAGTTCTTTAAAGGTTGCATTTAATATTTCCATATCATCATTCGATGGTTGCGCAGGCGCCGGAAAAGACGGCTGCCCGAACATCATCAGCACAGGCACAGGGCCTTTGACATTCATGGGAATTACGAGCATCATTTTAATATCAACATTCACCAGTGGGTAAGAACTGTTATCTACATGACCAACAATTTGCTTTGCAATAACTGGTATAAAGCCCGGAAATATAAATTCACGGTCAGTTACTTTCACTTCCCATTTCACCGCTGGAACATGTTTCGGAATCCTTCCATACACTTCACGTTCATAATCTTCCATAATCTCCGCACGGCGGGCTTTCCACATTTCAGGCGTAGTTACTTTTGTGCCATTTTTCATGGTGAGGATATCCGGCAGTTGCGGGCAGGGGTCAGCCAGTGTTGTATCATAGTTGGCATGATTGGGCGCTGCTTCATTCCCGCTTGGTCCCGGCCTTAATTGGGTAATGCCCAGTTGCTGCATCATATTTTCCTGGTTTTGCTGCGATGTGAAATTTGATGGTTTTGGATAAGCAATGCCGTTAATGGTGGTGTCTTGTGCAGCAGAAGTAACATATAAGAATGATGCTGTAACTGCGATAAGCAAAAGTTTATTCATTGATGAATTTTTTTAGTTTTTACAGACTGGTTCAGTCTTAAAGACTGAACCAGTTTAACTATCCTGTCCACTCAGGGAATATTGCTTTCAAACGGTGCTGCAGGTAACCCTTCTTTATTAATTAAATTGGGATTAACAGGATCGTCAGCCCAGGCATAACGCACATACTTTGGCGCCGGTACTTCATCGCTTGATACAACAATTGTATTGCCTTCAATCTTCGCATTTGCCCAAACAAATTTTTTGTCATCACCGGCAACAGCAAATTCAGCAGGCGCTTCGCCATCGCTTGTCGCCAAACCGCTTCCTGTATTTGTAAATGATATTATTATCTTATTGCCTTCTATAGTTTGCGATTGATAAGTTGGGCCTGAATAAACTATGTTCTCACTATACGCAATTTTTTCAGCGGCTAAAGCGAGCCTGTCGCCAACTTCTTTTTTCCTGTCCGGATGAATATCATTCCATTCACCCAAATCAATGGCAACTGCCATGGCCGTATTTGGAACGGATAACGATTTGGCCTGCGCCTCCCTGAAGGCCGCCCAATTACTTTCGGATGGCTGATAATTATAATCCATAAAACCGGGAAGCTGTACAAACAAAAACGGCAGGTCACCCTGTTGCCATTTGCTGCGCCAGTCGTTGATCATAGCGGGTTGCAGCTTTGCATATTCATCAAACCTGTCTGTATTGCTTTCGCCCTGGTACCATACAAAACCTTTGATAGTGTAATTAACCAACGGCGCTATCATAGCATTATACAAAGCTGTTGGTTGGTTTTGCAAAGCAATAGCTGGCGTAAACGCGCCATTTTTACGGTGCACATTAACAGCACCAACCTTATATTGCCAGTAACCTGTAAGATCAATCGTATCATTGCCTGCTATTAACTGGTAAGGCTTATCAGGCACAAAACCGCCTTTGCCAAAGTTGTTGGTAACGCGGACAACAAATAAATTTTTGCCTGCTTTTAAAACACCATCCGGAAC
>JAEWBD010000294.1 GCA_023391315.1 Bacteroidota bacterium
CGGATGTATTGTACTCCGGTAATTGCTGCAGCGTTATATGCGGGGAGCCTAAAGGCGTAAAGGTTGTGTCAACCCGGCCACACAAATAATTCAGCATCGCATAGTCATTTTGATACAATTGCTTTGCCTGCATAATGGCCAGGTGTTGTTGCCGCAGCGTAACCAGGAAAGTAAGATAGTCTGTTTGTTTATATATGCCGGATTGTGTGAGCCTTTTCAGAATGGAATCCTCTGTTGAAAGCAAGCTGTACATCTCGTGATTAAAATTATACTGCCGCCAGCTTCCATACGCGGCAATATAGGCAGCGGTAACTGTTCGCCGCAGGTCCTGCTCCGCTATTTTGCCGGCAATAGATAAAGAATCGTTCAATAGCAGGATACCATTGAACTGTATCTTTAAATTTTTCTTACCTGCGAATGTTTTGGTGGCACTGATCTGTTCATTAAAGCTCCGGATATTGGTGATAATTTCATCGTACCCGTATCCGTGCATAACAGGAGTGTAGTAATTATTGCTGATGCCGTTTACCTGTGGTTTGTACTGAGCAAGAATTTGCAGGCTGTCAATTTTGTTGAGCAGCCTGTTATTGTTAGTTTCTTTTAACAGGGGGCTGTTGCGTACAGCCTCATGTATAAAAAAGTCAAGATCTTTTTGCTGCGCTTTTGAAAAAGCGGGATATGAAAAAAGTAGAAAGAGGAGAAACCGTCGCAAGTATTTTTTTATCATTTCGATTGCCCTCAGATAATATATCTGCAACAACAAAAGAAACTATGGAATTTGAAGAAAAATTGAACTTTAAAAACTTATGCTGAATATATGCTCGTCTGGTTCTTTAAAATTATACGTACAGGTAAATCCTGAAGCCTGGCAGATCTGGTAGATAATAGACAACCCCAGGCCGTGGCTTTCAGATGTGCTATTTTGCTTCGAAAACCTTTTAAACAGGGCATCCTTGTTCAAAGCATGGTTGATGCCGGTATTTGTGATTGTAAGCCTGCTTTCTACTAGATAAATTAATATGGTTCCCTGTTGAATATTATACTTTGTGGCATTGCTCAAAAGGTTATTCAGTAAAATATCCAGTAAATAAAAATTACCATGGATCATGCAGTTTGAAATACCGCAGTCTATCACAATATTCCTCCCTTTCCACAATTCATCAAACTGGTTTATTTTGCTTTCGAGTAATTCCTTCAGGTCAAAGTCTGCTTTTTCATTGAACTGATTATTTTCAATTTTTGCCAGCAGCAATAAAGATTGATTAAGCTTGCTTAAACCCTGCAGTGCTGTATAGGCATTTTGTATATACTTACTGTCTGCCTCCGAAAAGTTTTCATTTTGAATAAGCATATCAAGCTTTGACCGGATTACTGCAATGGGCGTTTGCATTTCATGGGAAGCATTTTCCGTAAACTCTTTTAATGTTTTATAATCCCGCTGGGCTTTAGTCATCGCATTTGCGGATACCTTATTAAGGTAGTTAAATTCATCAATAGCAGTTTCTTTAAATTGTACTGCCCGCATTTCACTTAAATTGAAGTTTTGCATGGATTGCAGTGTTTCATAAAAAGGTTGCCATAACCTTCGTAAGACAAACCTGTTTATAAAAAAGGTTGTTATAAGTATAAGCAGGATAAGTGTAATAGTGATAATAATGATGGAGTGGATCAGATCATCTGTACGCGCCAGTGACTTGCTTACACTTACCAGGAACCATCTGCCATTTACATTGACATTAAATTTTATAATCCGTTGAATTTCTTTTTCCTGTTCAGCAGTGCTATAAGCCTCTTTTGTATAAATACTTTTTTCAATGGAAACAGGAGAGGCCACCTGTTCATAGGTTGTATATTGATCCCGTACTTCGATGATGCCCGGCAAATGTTTGTTGCGGGCCACATAAGTAAGTATTTCATTTTTTTCAATCTTCAAATCCTCATCAATCTGGCTGATTACTACGTACCGCAGCAAAACAGCAAATGCAATGCAACCGATCAGAAAAATAATTACCGTAGAGATTACGTTAATGCGGTTATATTTTGTAAACAGCTTCATTGCAGTTTATTTAGACAGGCTGAATTTATACCCCATCCCATATACAGATTTAATATAATCCTGTGTTCCCCGCTGTAACATTTTTCTGCGCAGGTTTTTAATATGGGTATAAATGAAATCATAATTGTCGGCAAGGTCCATATCATCGCCCCATAAATGTTCGGCAATTGCGGATTTGCTGATCACTTTGTTTTTATTACTGATAAAATATAATAACAGGTCAAATTCCTTTTTGGTAAGTTCTAATACATTTCCTTCTATAAAAACCTGCCTTGCGTCCAGGTTTATTTTTACTGCATCAAAGCTGATGGTATTATTACCATAAAATGATTTTCTTCGAATGATGGCAGCTACCCTGGCCGCCAATTCTGGAAGATGGAAAGGTTTGGTTAAATAGTCGTCGGCGCCGGACTTCAATCCCAGCAGTTTGTCATCCAGTGAATTTTTGGCTGAGATAATGATTACGCCGTCTGTTTTATTATTCGCTTTTAATTCTTTCAATATATCTATCCCGCTTCCACCCGGAAGGGTTATATCGAGTATAATACAGGCATAATCATACAACGAAATTTTTTCCATGGCGGTATTAAAATCGAAGGCGGCCTCGGTAACAAATTTTTCAATGCCCAGGTAATCACACATACTTGCAGATAATTGCTGCTCATCTTCTATTATTAAGATTTTCATGTCACAGGCTTTTGAGATTACAAGAGTTCAAATCATTTTTAAGTCTTTTCTGAAATAGCAGATAAAAAAAGCTCAATTGGCTAAGTTAACTTTCGTATCTCCTGCTGTTTGAATTTATTTAAAAATATTCAGGCTTTCATTATACACCGGGCTTTGCATACCCAGGAAATTTAAGACACTGTGAAATACATAATTCTGAGATACTGTTTTTAAAGGCTTGAGCTGTTTAGAATTATCGGACGTCCAAACTATAAAAGGGATCTCATATTGTTCCCTGGGCGCAATGCTTAAAGGCAATCCATGCATGTATAGATTTTTTTCTCCTAACGATTCTCCATGGTCTGACACAAAAATCATTGCACTTTTATACTCTTTTAACTGTTTTAAATCTTCAATTATATTGTGTAAAATATAATCAGTATAAATAATCGTATTGTCATAGGCATTGATTAGTTCCTGATGAGAACAATTTCCCAATTCAACACTATTACAAACGGGTTTAAAAGTCTCAAACGCCGGTGGGTATTTCTTGCTATAGGTGGGCCCATGGCTTGTGCTTGTGTGCAGCACAATTAATATTTTATTTCTTTTACTGGCTAATATTTGCTCCTTCAGGCCGGCCAAAAGAATTTCATCGTAATTACAGTTACCACCTTTACATGTTGACCTTAAAAAATCTTTGTTTTGATAATTTTGAATGTGAACCGGAGGTTCTCCCCAGTTTGTAGTTCTCCAAACAACTGCTACATTATTTCTATATAAATAATTTGGCAAGATTTCATGCAGATCATCGGTATGGGCATGCTCTAAAATACATTTTAGGCCTGCGGTGGTATATGTGGCACAGGAAGTAGCGTCAAAATGAAATACGTTTTGGGTTTTGGAAAGCAGCGGGTTTGTATTTCTGTCGTAACCATACAAAGAAAAATTTTGTTTTCTTGCAGACTCTCCTATGACTAAAACAACAACCGATTTTGCGCTGTCTTTTATGGTGGCAGCCGGTAATAAGATTTCCTTTTTATTTTTCTGGTGTTTATGAATATAAAAGAGTGAAGTATTGACCGTATAAGACCAGGGCATTGCAAGACCGCCTAATTGTTTTGAATTTTTATCAATCCATAGCCAATTATCCGCATTGGCAAATACCATAATGATGATAAATAGTAAAGTCGGCAAAGAGGTGAATAAGAATTTTTTCAACGGTACGTTTATTATTTTCACTTTAATTATGTAAATGCCGGGAATGACCCCAAGCAGAATTGTATATATTATCAATTTAACAGAGAAAAAACTGCTGGCTTCTTCATATTTCGTATTAAGTACATTGCCAATCATACTTTCATCTATTATAACATTGTAGGTATTAATAAAGTAGACGGCAATTGCATTGATAATAAAGAATAAGACCAATAAAGATTTTCCAACAAAACGGGAGAGAAAAAATACCAGGTGAAAAGTAAATGCGTTTGCAACTATCATTAAGATAACCAAGCTGGCTATAATAATTACGCCATTCAAACTTTTATAATCAACATGATTAAAGACAAAAGTGTAAAATGGAAGATGAAAGAATAAAAAACTTAAAAAGCTCATCAATAAAGCAAACTGTGTTAAGTTTAAAGTATAAAGCCGCGTTAACTTCAAGCTATTTTTTAGCATACGTATTAATGATTTTATACAGCGAAACAACCAGGCTGGCAAATGATAAATCATAGATTACCAGGTTTTCATTAAGTATTTTATTGACTAATGCAATGCCACATACCAGGAGCAATAAAATAAATACCGGATAACTTTTCTTATTATTGACCCAGGTGAAAATTTTATACTGCCGGCTGATAAAGATGCCTGTAATACCCGCAATATATCCAACGATACAGCCTGTAATAACATCAACCGGGTAATGTGCCCCTACAGCTACTCTGGTAAAGGCAACTATTAATCCCATAATAATTACGGAAAAGAACCAGATGAACTTATATTCGAACTTTCCGGGCATGAATGCAAACAGCAGGATGGTAAGCACAGTAAAGATTGTAATCGAGTGCCCCGAAGGCAAACTGTTGAACCCGGATAATTTTTTTCCGATGATAATAATACTATTATTATCAAACACTACTGCAGGCCTTGGTACTACAAATATCGTTTTTAGTGTACTGGAGAGCAGGAAAGAAACCAGCAAACCTGGTATTAAAGATTCCCAGATTTTTGGAGCATACACAATGAGAATGCTTAAAAACGATAAAGAAATTAAAGCGTCTCCAAATTGGGTAAGATTAAACTGGAGGGTTGGATATTGCCCCAGATTATGGTTAATATAATAGAAGCTATCTTTTTGAACCTGTATATATCCATTAACACACAAAGCATCCCGGCTATACAGCAATAAAACAATGGCAGTTAACAAAAATATGGGTATAAAAAAAAGAGATGTCCTGAGCCTTGAATAATTATTAATAACGTTTTTGTTCATTATCCCTTTTTATTTATAGTTTATTTATCCAGCTTATCGGAAGCAGCAGGGGGTAAACCACATAGAGTAACGGGAATGGAAGCCTGGTGGTTATGTCAAAGACAAACTGATGTAAGTGCCCTTAAAAGATAAATTGAATTGAAACCGGCATCTTTTTTTGCGCGCAGGGAAAGTAATATAGCTCTCGTGGAAAATGAATGCTCTAAAGTTGTAAGTAGTGCAGAAATCCCACCTTTGGTAAATTTAGTTAATATCTTCCAGCTACCCATATTTTGCTCATTAAAAACCCGTAAAGTACAAGGGTAATTTTGGAGAAATTTTGAACTTCAAACTATACTATCTGCTCTGATGGAGGAAAATTGCACTTCTTCCTGTATGAGCTTCATCGGTATGATTTTTCCGTTGCCTTTATTGCGATAGCTTTACAGTAAGTGCTGCTGAATTGCTTTTAAGGCAGTGTAAATTGATTACAAAAACTCCAAATTATGTTTGTTGCATTAATCGCAGTTGATGGGGTATCACCTCTCCTTCCCTGTACCGCAGATGAAGGCCAGGCATGCCCGCCATCTTTTGTAAGGTAAAGTTGAACAAGGGTCCTGCCCTCACTATCATTCCAACTGCTCACTTCATATTGCTCATACTGTATTTTCACGGGATCTTTCTTACAGTTGTTCCGGGTTACCCAATAGTTAATACCGTCCATTGCGGGTGGAAAATTATAGCCCCCAATACCTATACCTCCGGCGAAAGGTACTTTCGTATCCGGCATAGCGTGGATATGCAGGATGGGAACAATTCCTTGTTTAGACACATCTTTAGGCGCCACCATATCACCACTTACAATACCCACCGCAGCTATTTTATCAGGCAGTTCAGAAGCAAGCCGGTAAGCCATCATACCCCCGTTCGACATGCCGGTTACATACACTTTCTTCTTGTTCACCTTAAAGCGATTGCTAATGTTGTCAATAAGCGTACTGATAAATTTAACATCGTTCACGTTTGTGTACATGGCATAATCGCAGCAGCTACCAGCATTCCATGTGCGTATCTGAAACAGGCCTATGCCATCTTGCTTTTCTACCCCATCCGGAAAAATAGTTATAAATCCTTCTTCGTTGCCTTTCTGTTCAAATCCGTATGCTTTCTCAAACTGTTCTGCATTACCGCCTGTACCATGCAACCCTATAACAAGTGGCCGGGCTGTATCCTTTTGGTAATAGTCCTCCGGGAGCTTTACAATGTATGTTCTGCGAATGCCGTCAATAACAACCTGCTCGGCAAAACGAAATTGAGCAGGCTGTGGCCGGGTACTGTCTTTGCCACAAGAGAGAAGCAGCAAGCAAAAAAATGTATTGATGAAATTGATCATAATCTTCATACTATTCTATTTATTGTTGATAAACAACACAAATAAAATTACAGATGTAAAGACGCAGAAAGATAAACACAGCGAAGCAGGAAAATAAGGGATTGAGGCAGGTTGGTTAGTAATAACAGGAGTAAAAGCCACTCTTTCCAACAAAAAAATTAAATTATTAATAGCTACAGCAACCTACATGGAATACTCCTTCATAAAGTACAGGGAGGTGGCAAAAATGAACAGTGAAACGGCGCGCCTGAATTACTATGTTGTTGTTGGATAAAAGACCAGTTGTGCTACCAATGTGGTTTTCCTGCCTGCCGCAGCCTGTTAATGCTATAAACTCCATTTTATTCTAACATACGCCTGGTGCGATATTGCCTGAAATATATCTTGTACATCGGAGAAGAAAGATTGCCATATTAGGTCTATATCAAGGTTAGTGGCAATATTGTATTGCAGCATAGGAAAGAGGATAAGCAGGTTGGTACCTGGCGCATACACTGTACTAAAAGTTCCGCTAAACAAAGGTGTAAACTGCTTTGAGGTAGTAATTATCACATTCCATTTGGTGGGCATGGGATGCTCAGGAGAAAATTTTAAATTTATTTCATTCCAGTTATTTACCGGTTTGTTTAAACCATGTCCTGCGATTAAGAATCCAACATTTACATACCACCCATTCTTAAACATATAATCCATTTGCGTAGAAATATTTGCAATGGAAGCCGTGTCTTTTGGTAAAATAAAGTATTGCATCTCACCTTTGAAACCTACATTGTTGATACTTCCGGCCCAACCTGCCCCTATTGTAGGATAGTCTCTGTACCATCCAGTAATTATTTGCATATCATAACCCCACTTATTAAGTGAATAGCGCAGCGCAGCAACAGAGGCATTGTTATTTCCTGTATAGGTATAAGCTGCTTCTATATTCGAGACACTATTGAATAAATACTGCAGCTTTGCACCATCTGCACCGGGCCGTTCCTCATAATCAAAATCAAGGAAGTTATAGGTATTGAAAATATCATTAGGGTTCCAGGTTGTTGTCACACCCCAGTTAATACGCTGCCGGCCTACACGCACATTCCATTTGGTGGTATGATAATTAATATACAAACGCTCCACATTGGTATGCATAACGAATGAGCGAGTGTTAATCCAGACCTTTTGTAAATTCAACCATTCATTGCTATTCCTGAGTAAGGATGCATAGCTGGTAACAGACCTGACTTCACTGCCCCAGATCAGACGGTTACGAAGTTCTGCAACAGCAGTCAATTTATCAGAAGGCTTCCACTTTAAATTAAGCCGGTTATGGAATAGAACGCTGTAAGTATTTTCTTTAAAACTTTTATTGAATACGAATGTCTCCAGGTTCTTAATATACCCATTCCATTCCAGTTTCTTTTCCGCTTCTTTCTTTTCTACCCCTACAGAATCTTGTGAGAAATTGAAACAGGGAATCAGCAAACATGATATAACCAGTAGTTTCTTTAACATGTTGGCGACATTTGATTATGCGCTACATTAACATCAACGACTGCTGTATCAGACGCCACTTTTCCATCCACCAGCGTGATTACCCTTCTTGCCCGCTCAATCACTCTTGGGTCATGCGTAGAGAACAAAAAGGTCATATTTTCTTCTGCATTCAGTTTAGCCATGATATCTAATAAATTAGCGGCTGACTGGCTATCCAGGTTGGCGGTAGGTTCATCCGCCAGTACAAACTGTGGCATAGAAGCTAATGCCCGCGCTATTGCCACCCGCTGTTGCTGTCCACCTGATAGTTTTGCCGGCCGTACGTTCATCTTGTCTTCAAGCCCTATTTGCTTAAATAGCTGCGCCACTCTCTTCTCTCTTTCATCCTTTTGTCTCCCTGCAATTGCATAATGAATTCGGCATTTTCTTTTGCAGTAAGCACTGGAATCAAATTGAACGACTGGAAAACAAAACCAATGTTCTTTAACCGGAAATTGATTAATTGGTTGGCTGAAAGCTTAATTATATCTACATCATTGATAATAATATTTCCTTCAGTAGGTTTATCTAATCCGCCAATCATATTAAGAAGTGTAGTTTTTCCAGAACCAGAGGGCCCCACCAATGCTGTAAACTCACCCTTTGCTATATGCAGGTGCACATTGTTGACTGCATACACCGGTATAGCGTCCGGGTTATATACTTTGCTTACATTGTGTGCATCTATAACAGTGGCGTTCTTAAATAAGTTTTTTAATTTAAGTGATACAACAAACAGGTCATCTTCTCAACGCGTCTGCGGGTTGTAGCCGCAATGCTTTGATAGTGGGGAACACAGCTGCCAGCAATGCGGTTAATTGAAAGCTGTTGTCTAATACCTGCTCATTCCAATAACCATTACTGTGCACCTGGATATAACCACTATAAAAACTCACCATGTTTTTAATAAGGTTATCAAAAACCCCTTTCCATAAACTGCTGGTAAGCACGGACAGAATAACCGCAAAAAATATAGCAGCTATGGTAATGACTGTGCGGCTTTTATTTCGCCATATATTCTTCCAGGCAAGCGCAATTATCCACATAGTACATCAATTAACAGTTTTCATTTTATCAGCGGTAAAAAAAACATCTTCAATTGGCCGGTTATATAAAACGGATTTATAAACCATTTCAGTCTTCTGATGTTGCTTATCTGCTGGTATCATTTCAAAATGAGTAGGTATCAGTCGTTGATCCATCACTTTACATCATAGGCATTCATAGTATTGACGAGCTTTCCATCTTCATCGTAAAACCTGGTATGCAGTTCCAGGTAATCTACCTTATCAATGCAAACAATGAGCTTACCCCACACTACTGCCGCTTCAGGTTTAGGCAGAAGCTGCAGGATATAACAGCTCCTGTTATCTATAACCGTATCCCCGATAATACTATGGTTGTAATCATTCACTATCGAAGATTCTTTTACCAGGTCGTCATTGGTAAAATCAGTACCCATCCATGACTGACTCATCATAGAGGGTGGTAGTTTGATTGTTCGTTCCAGACTCGGCATCCAGTTCCACACTTCTTTCTTTCGTTTTAAAAAAACAATGCCCTTGTCCTTAGCCGGAGCTTGTATGAGTATCATGGCAAGATCAGCACCTTTCATCCAAGCCTTTACACTCATCTCTCTCGACCATGTTGGACGAACTGTTCTAATAGTCATCTCTACCTGCGAGGTATTGCCTTTGAACTTTTCATCTGCTTTTTTAATAATGGCCATTGCATCCTGCGCATGCAGGTTGAGTATGCAGCAAAAACTACAGGTGAATAACAGGAGAAGCAGCTTCATGCGTTTGAAGATTAGTCCTTCCCGAATGTAGTGACAGGAAGAACAAAAAAGGATGACGATAATTACTGAATAAAGTGACAGCGGTCAATTCAACAAACAAAACTTACAGCACATAAGATCCATTCAATAACCTAACAACTTTGAAATCCTAAACTATAAGCATGTAGCAGTGCTGCGGCAAATTGTAGAATGGTTTGGGACAGCCATTAATCACCATCACAACTGATCGCTGTCATTGCCCTGCTTTAGTAAATATTATAATTTGAAAAGAAAATAAAACAATGAAAAAAATATTACTTCTCAGTGCAATTTGTTTGGCCATTGCTGTTTTTTCCTGTAATCAATCCGGTTCAAAAAACAAAGAAAAGTC
>JAEWBD010000340.1 GCA_023391315.1 Bacteroidota bacterium
GTTTAATACAAGGCTATTACAAATTTGAATTTTCAGCCACTGATAATAATGGCGCTACAACAAAAGATACTGTTGCTATTAAAGTGCAACCCCAGAATGCTGCACCCGTTGCCAATGCAGGTCGCGACACAACACTCACATTGCCCGCTAACTCCGTAACCTTAAATGGGTCGGGAACGGATGCTGACGGAACGATTTCGTCATATAAATGGGCAAAAATATCCGGGCCTGCTCAATATGTTATCAGTAATAGTAAAGCGGCTAAAACAACCGTAACAGGCCTTACTGCCGGAACATATATTTTTAGATTAACAGTCACTGATAATAGCGGGGACTCTGCCGCCGATGATGTAACAATTGTAGTGAAGGCTGCGCTTACAGGTTATAAAACAATTCCCGGAAAAATTGAGGCTGAAAGTTACAGTGCAATGAGTGGTGTAAAAAAAGAAACGACGAAGGATACCGGTGGCGGGCAGGATGTAGGATGGATTGATAAGGGCGACTGGATGGATTATCGTGTATATGTTGATTCTGCCGGTATTTATACAGCCAGTTTCAGGGTGGCAACTCCCTTAAATAATGGCAAACTGCAACTGCGTAAATCCGACGGCACTGTGCTGGCAACAGTTGCTATACCCAATACAGCCAGTTACCAGGGCTGGTGCACACGAAGTGTAACTGTAACCCTTTCGCAGGGCTATCAAACAATAAGGGTTATATCCACGGAAGCTGTTAACTGGAATATTAACTGGGTGTCATTTACCCGTGGTGCATCCGCAGGTATACCCATACCTTCTAAAGTTCAGGCAGAAGACTACAGCCAGATGTTAGGCATACAAATGGAGCCTACAGGAGATACCGGCGGTGGCCTTGATGTGGGATGGATAAACAAGAACGACTGGATGGATTATTCTGTATATGCTGCCACTGCGGGCACATACAATGTAAATTTGAGATTAGCTACATCAAACTATTCAGCCAGGCTTGAAATAAGAAAGCCGGACGGCACTGTATTGGCGGGGGTAAATATTCCAAGAACCGGCGGCTATCAAAAATGGGTTACAGTAAGCACCTCCATAACTATTCCTTCGGGCAAGCAAACCTTGCGTATTGTTTCTGCCGCAACACAAGACTGGAACATAAACTGGATAGAATTTGTTCGGCCAAACGCAGCCATTGCACAAACACTGAATATGCCTCCGCATGATAGTACAACATTATTCCAGGTATTTCCCAACCCGGTAACTGATAAATTCAACATAGAAATAAACAATAACAGTACAGGCACAATACATGTGCAGGTATGCAGCATCGGCGGCTTCATAATGAAGGAATTTACGCTTGCAAAAAGCATAAAAGGAAAACAAAACTTTGACTTACGGACTGATGGCCTTGCAAAAGGATTATATATTGTGCGGTTGCAATATGGAAATAAGGCTGGCTCAAAAATCATCGTGAAGCAATAAGCAACTGCATTAACAGGATTAAAACTTAAGGCATGGCTATATAAGGATATTTGAAAGTTATGGTTTACGTGAATTTGATATATGCAAATCAGGTAGCAGGTAGCGCTGTTAAGGGTTTTGTTGAGTAGTTTTTTTAGAAAAAACAATACGGTCGGTAATTGCCTGAAACCTGTCTTCTTTTTCAATCAGCAGTTGCAGTAAATGCACCTGGTTGCCGGCACGAACAAAATTATGTTCTTCATATTTGCGGCCGTAATAAATATCATTATTTAAATAATCTGTAAGAAATCGCAATGCCTGCATATAAATCATAAACTTACCTGCAAAAACAAAATGATTTAACTCCGCTTCATTTAGCTCGTTGCGCATTTCATGCAGGTAGCCTTTAGCAATGGCGGTAAAATAATCTTCCCGCATTTCAAGTTTCGAAAAATCTTTTTCTTCTTCACCAAAAGGAGAAATATAAGTGCGCATCATATCGCCCACATCACTTATAAAATAGCCGGGCATTAAAGTATCAAGATCAATTACGCAAATGCCTTTGTTATGATCATCAAACAATACGTTATTAATCTTCGTATCATGATGGGTAACCCGTGGCTTTAAAGCGCCGGATGCTTTTAACTGCTCATATTCTGCAACAATATGCTGCTGGCTCTTTAAAAAATTTATAAGCGATGAAGACTGTTGAATACGTTCCTGGTTACCATGCGCAACAGCCTTCAGAAAATCGTTATAGCGAAGCGTGATGTTATGAAAATCAGGCAATGTTATTTTTAACCTGTCAACCGGAAAACCTGCGAGCAGTTTGGTGAGCTCACCAAACATCCTTGCCGCTTCAAAGGCCTGTCGTGCATTTTCCGCTACATTAATTGTATGGGAATTTTTAATGAATGGATACATTCTGAAACAGCCTTCATGCGTATAAACAAGATCGTTAAGTTCTTGCGTTGTTACAGGCGTACAAAAAAAATATTCGGGATGATGAACTGAAAGATAACCGGAAACAGCCTTAATATTCTCTGAAATATATTCAGGGTGCTTAAATACATCGGTGTTTATTTTTTGTAAAATAAAGCTGCCTTTTTCATCTTCAATTTTCCACGTATGGTTAATTAAACCGTCACCAAATGGTTTTATAAAATGAGGTGCATTTAAACCATAGGCCCTTAAAATTTCATTCATCATAATCTCAGTTTAGGCAGTACGCGATGCAAATCTTTTCCCAGGTCAAACATATAAAACAATTAATGCAAAATAATGCGCAAACGGTTGCTGTACTTTCATGCATGGGGGTTATTCCCCGGTTGCATGTATTACAAGATCGCCATTAATAAGAACGTTATGAAAGCTTTCGGATGGAGAAGAATTATTCATCAGGTTAATTAAAATTTCTGCCGCTGTGCTGCCTTGTTTATAGG
>JAEWBD010000348.1 GCA_023391315.1 Bacteroidota bacterium
ACCATGGACTATCGTCTATGGACCATCGACTTTCTTCCGGTCAACCGTCTACAGTCAACAGTCCACCGTCCACGGCTTTCCTGCTATGGACTATCGTCTATCGACCATGGACTTTCCTCTCGGTCCACCGTCAACAGTTAACCGTCAACGGTCAACAAACTATGGACTATCGTCTATGGACTATGGACTTCTTTCGGTCAACGGTCCACGGTCAACCGTCAACAGTTAACCGTCCACGGTCAACAAACCATCGACTGAACCACCACCAACCTCCCCCTTTTGTTCATCCTTATAAATCACACCTTTGCTACAAGCTCAGATGGGGTTTTTGGGTTTCTTGGCCCACTGCGTTTTAAGCAGCATAAGGCCTTTTGCCGTGAGGCGTTTACAAAAGCGGGTTGCCTGCCGCGAATAGTGTTGTATATGGTATTGTATTTTGCCGGTAAGGGATAGTTGCTGATAAGCTTTTTTACAGGCTATTTGGTGCAGGATGCGCTTGTAGATAACGCTGTGTATCTCCTGCTTGGTGAAGCCCGCTGCGAGGAGCTGTTCGTAGAGGTGGGTTTTGGATATACCCATACCACCCCCCGGTGATGCAGCAGGTGGTTGGTGTTTGAATATTACATAGCGGTGCATGGCATGGGGTTTTAAACATGCTGCGATTCTTTATCCGCCATTGAGTGTTATAATAAGCGTGGCGCTCCACAAGTTGCATTAGAGGTCGTAGGAGACCTAAGCACAAACGAGGGAGCCCACGCCGTAGCATGAGCTCTTCACTCATCGTCTTGTGCTTTTTGAAATTTCCTACGTTTCTAATGCAAGACTCAAAGCGAATAGCTTCAATATTTTGAAGAATCGCAAAATTCTATATTAAAACAAATATAAAGGAAATATTATTATAACGGACGATCGTCCGTTATAATTTTTTTTAAGCCTTCGTACTTCGTTTAATGAAGTCTCTGAGGCTTGTTATAAATCAATATATAATCAATAATTGGCTTAAGGATTATAGATACCCTGATGGTAAGTATAAATATACTGAGTTTGCAAAAGCCCACTACATAGAAGAAAAGATTGCAAGAAAGATTGTAAACCAAAAAAATTATGCCATGCCGCTTGATACCCTTGAAAAGATTTGCACTTCTAGAGATATAACACTTGAACAATTTTTTGGTTTGATTAAACGGTAATGAAGTTTATTATTTAACAGTTAATAAAAACAATTGATCATAAAAAATCCCGCTAAGACTGGCGGGATTTTTTTGAATTCTAAACCCTTAAAGTGATAAGATATGAAAGAGAACTTTTTTTAAAATTTTTATATTGATGGTGGATTGTCCCAACGATAATTGCTTTTTTTATAAGTTGCCTATCATTCATTGCAGTTATAATCATCTTATGCATAAATTTCTGACAACAAATGACAGACAAACCTACCGCCAATAACTAAGCATTCGTTGCGTCCGCAGGACGGACAATGAAAGCGCTGTTGAACGGAACTTGCGGTTGCTGGTATTGCATCATAGAGTTGCAAGTTAAGACATCACAAATCCAGCAATTTTTTATGCGGGGTTTTAAACGGGGCTTTGCGGATACTTTTATATTTGTTAGCGGCAAGCAGTGACAAATACGTTTCATTTTCAACATCCTGCCACTCACAACTGCTGTAACCTTTTTATAACTGTTGCGTTTTAAACAAAAACTTATGCATCATTTGTACAAAACAATATTATTAATTGCAATCACTTTCCCAATATTTGCGCAGGCACAAATTAAAAATCCTGGACAAAGTCATTCGGTAACCATAATGAATTCAGAGCTTAGAGTTTTACACTCTGCACAGAACGGCGAAAATTATGATATTTATATTTGGGTTCCCGACAGTTACACTACCTCTGATTCTTCATATCCAGTTTTATATCTAACAGATGCCAATACCTATTTTGGGATGCTAACAGGCATGGCTCATAACCTTCAATGGACAAATGAAATGCCTGAGACAATAATTGTTGGGATTGCCTATTCTTTAGATTCGGAGAAAACGATTGACGATAAATGGAACAAATGGTTAGCCTTAAGGTTACGAGATTTAACTCCAATAAATAATCCCGAATCAGATAAGGATATGGCAATCGGTGATATTAAATCGGGTGGAGGTGCTGATTTTTTAAAATTTATAAAACTGGATTTGATTCCGTTTATTGAAAAAAGTTACCGTGTAAAAACTAATAAAAGAACTTATGCCGGTTTTTCGCTTGGAGGGTTGTTTGGACTTTATACAATGTTAGAAGACCCTCAACTCTTTCAGAACTACATTCTTGGCAGCCCTTCTATTTGGTATAAAGACAATTACGTTACATCGCTTTTAAAGAAATACGCCGAAAATAATACTGACTTACCGGTTAGATTATATGTATCTGCTGGCTCATTGGAAGAAGAGGTTAATGCTGGTATGGTTCGTAATATGTTGGAGTTTACCAGCATTTTGAAAAGTAAAAATTACAAGAACCTTCTTTTGAAAACAGATATTTTAGAAAACGAAACACATCAATCTTCTCCGAGTGTTTGTTTCTTGCATGGTTTGCATTTTTTATTCCGACAATGACCTTTATTGCATTTAACAGCAATACCATTTCAAAAGCCTGCCGCTAACAAAAAGTCACTGTTGCACAACATTAATTTTAAAAGATGTTATAAAAAATTGGCGCTATAAAGCCATTAGAGATTAAAGCCTGCTTTCAAATTTTGATGCTTTTGCACAAGCAGTTTATAAAACAAAAAATTTAATGCAGCTCAGGGTCTATATTATTGCAAATAATTAAAAAAATTGTGGGGAAGGAGTTGTCAAAAAAGGTAAAAAGTGAATTTGAATTGAAAATTGTTCAATTAGTTCTTCAAAAGAGAAGAGAGAACAATCTTACTCAAGAAAATATTGCCACCTGCTTAAATGTTACTCCGGGCTATATAGGCCAAATAGAAAGTTTGAACGAGCCATCAATGTATACACATGACCAACTAAACGTATTGGCTAAAGAAATGGAATGTTCGCCTAAAGACTTCTATCCAAAAGAAGCAATTTAAAGGGGTAGATTTTTTATTATTTCAGAGCCAACAATTTAAGATGTATTAAAAGCCCACGTGAAGGAGAATGTCGTATTGGAATGTATTTTTTGAAATTGATTGTATCGAAATTTTCTAATTGTTTGTAAGCTGTATAAATTTTTTCAAGCTCTAAATCCCAAAGTTCATCCGGATGCTTTGAATCAAGCCGATTAATAAACATTGTATTATCCTCAACTTTTTTAATAACATACCTTTTACCTGTACTGCTTGAAAAGGATTTTACTTTCTTAGCAGCGTTTAGAAATTCTGATTTGCTAATTGTAGGATTAGTTTTAAAGTATTTCATAAAAAAACCTATTCAAGGTTCAATATTATGAGTAATTAAGAATAAAACTAAGTTAACGGTTTGCACAGACGTTAATAAGAGATTTATCCTGCAAGAAAAAAAGTTTATATTTTTATAAGTTATGAAGTTTTCAGGCCATGACTCTTTTATTTGTAAAAACCTCTGGTTGAGGAAGGGATATGATTTCGTGCATAAAAAGGGAAAATCATTCAATAATGAATTAGCTGTTGTTGATTTAGGTGTTGGTAAAAATATGGTCAACTCCATTAATCATTGGCTGAATTCTTTTGGCATAGTAAACAAAGATGGAATTACAGATATTGGGCATTACCTGTTTAACAACAATACAGGCAAAGACCCTTATTTGGAAAGCATAGGCAGTATTTGGCTTTTGCATTACTATTTAATTAAAACAAATACAGCCTCTATTTATAATTTATTCTTTAATGAGTTCAGAACGAACAGGGCTACCTTTACAAAACAACAGTTAGCTGATTTTATTGTGCGAAAGCTTAATGCTATTGAAAAAAATGGGATTAACCCTAATACAATCAATGCAGATATTTCCGTTTTCATCCGTAATTATTTAAATCCTGAACTCAATAATAAAAAGGTTGATATTGAAGATGAATTTTCAAGCCTTTTAATTGACTTGCAACTGATGGACAGTTATCAATCTGAAAATGCACTTGGGGAAAACGTTGATTGGTATTCCGTTGAAGGAAATTTAAGAATTGAATTGCCTTGGCAAATTGTGCTTTTCTGCATTTTAGATAATAATAGTTATGGGAAGTCAATTCCTTTTAGCGAATTACTTAATAGCTTTAATTCGCCGGGAAATGTGTTTGTGCTAAATGAGGAAGGATTATACTACAAAATTGAGGACATGGTCAAACATTTCAGAAAGGAATTTGTTTATTCAGAATCTGCAGGTATAAAGGAATTACAAATAAAAAGGCAACTTAATAAATGGGAAGTTTTAAATGAATACTACAATTAAATATACGCCTTCCATTAATATTGTCAGGGATATTAATACAGAGTTTAATTATATTCCTACACATAATTCTATTGATGTTTTTAATCAATTAATCAATAACCATAAGGGGAGTAATAAATGCCAAATTATAATCGGCGCTTATGGAACAGGCAAGTCTTCACTGCTTTTGGCAATGATGCAAACGCTTACTGGTGTGTGCAAGCATTTCAATCTTTCCAAAACTTCAGCAAGCAAGAATAATTTTGAATTTATACCAATTGTTGGTTCGTACACTTCATTTATTTCAACTATTGCCGATATATTTCTCCGGAATAAAAAAGACTATGCCACAAAGGATATTATAACCGCTATTAAGAAAAAATACAATCAACTACAAGATCAAAATAAAACGCTTGTTTTTCTTGTTGATGAGTTCGGCAAATTTTTAGAATATGCTGCTAAAAACAATCCGGAATCAGAATTGTACTTTTTACAAGAACTGGCAGAATGGATAAATGATCAACAGCATAATGCAATGTTTGCAGGAGTGCTGCATCAAGATTTTAATGCCTATTCCAATGCTTTAAATAAAATTCAAAAACAGGAATGGGATAAAGTGAAGGGTAGGTTTAAGGAAATAGTTTTTAACGAGCCTGTTGAACAATTACTTTATTTAGCTTCAGAAAGAATATCTCAAAAACTTGGACACACAAACTTTGATAAAAATTTCAATAAGCTTTTTCAGCTCATTAAAGAATCTAAAGCATTTCCTTTAAAGGATTATTTAGAAGTTGACATTGCTAAGAAGCTTTATCCTTTTGATATTTTATCTGTAGCCATCCTTACATTATCCCTTCAGCGATATGGTCAAAATGAAAGGAGCTTATTCTCATTTTTAGAATCAAATAATTCAAATTTTACTAAGATCGAGAAAGGGGAATATTTCTCGATGGATAAAGTTTATGATTACTTGCTTAATAATTTTTATTCGATAGTTACATCAAGCAACAAGAGTACAGATTTCTTGCAGTGGTCAGGTATTAGAAAGGCATTAGAAAAAGCAGATGGCGTATTAGATAAAGATATAAATGCTGATGCCCAGAAAATAATTAAAACTATTGGATTACTTAACCTATTTGCATCTAATGGGGCAAGGTTAGACGATGCGTTTTATAAAGACTATTTGCGAATTGCAGAAAACATAAAAGACCCGGCCGCGGTAATAAACAAACTCGCAGAACATAAAATCATCCGCTTTATAAAACACAATTTAAGGTATGTAATTTTTGAAGGCACTGACCTGAATATTGATTTGGCTATTGATGAGGCAGGCAAACTTGTTGAAAAAGTACATAATGTGGTGGCCTTACTCAACCAGCATTTTGCATTTCCATTTATTCCAGCCAAGTCAATTTTTTACAAAACAGGAACACCAAGATTTTTTCAATTCAGGCTTAGCGAAAACCCGATCTACGAAATTCCGGAAGACGAGATAGATGGGTTTATCAATTTAATTTTTTCATCCGAGCACAGCATTGAGAAAAAAGTACAGGCTGCATCAAAAGAATGCGAAGAAGCCATTTTATATGGTGTATATAAAAATACTGCTGCCATACAAAGGGAACTATTTGAAATACAAAAAGTAAGGCAAGTAATTGCCGATAACAGGGAAGACAGGGTTGCATTGAAATATTTAAATGATATTTTAAAGAACCATATCAATTTATTAAACCATGCAGTTTTAGATAGCCTTTATTCTGACCAACAAAATATTATTTGGTTTTACAATGGAAAAAGGCTGAATATTAAAAGCCGGCATAGTTTCAATAAAGAACTTTCTGAAATATGTGCAAAGGTGTATTATGCCACGCCCGTTTTTAAGAACGAGCTTATTAATAAAACCAAGGTTTCGGGTCAAATTTCGTTGGCAAAAAATAAGCTGACAGCATTGTTATTAAACAATATCGGCCAGAAAAATATCGGGTTTGACGACAATAAATTCCCCCCTGAAAAAACAATTTATTTGTCGCTAATAAGGGAGACCGGATTGCATAAAGAGATTGATAATGTTTGGCAATGGCATCAGCCTACTGACAAGTCCTTTACTGATTTATGGAAACATTGTGAGCAATTTTTAAACAGCACAAAGACCAAAGAAAGGAGTGTGCAGGAACTGATTGATGGTTTACTTATCCGTCCATTTAAACTAAAGAAAGGATTCATTGATTTTTGGATTCCTATATTTCTAATGGCAAAGGCAGATGATTATGCTTTGTTTGATAACGATATTTATATACCAGAATTAACGCAGGATATTTTAGAACTAATGGCTAAAAAGCCTGCTATGTTTAAAGTAAAGGCTTTTGATTTAAGCGGCATACGATTGGAACTTTTTAACCGTTATCGTATTTTTCTGAGTCAACCTGAAAACTCAAAGCCAAACAACAGTATTTTCATACAAACCATTAAACCGTTTTTAAACTTTTATAAAAGCCTGCCTGAATATGCAATGCATACAAAGCAATTAAGCAAACAGGCCATTGCTTTAAGGGAGGTAATTAAAACTACAAAAGACCCGGAGAAAACTTTCTTTGACGATTTTCCTGCTGCATTAGGCTATAGCTTGCAGGAATTACAGCAGAACCCGGCATTAGCAGAGAATTATATAAAACAATTACAAGAACGCATTCGTGAGCTAAGGACTTGTTATGAAGAACTGCTAACCCGTTTTGAAAATTTCTTAGCGATGGAAGTGTTGGGCGTACAGGCTAAGTTTGAAGTTTATAAAGAACATTTGCTGCAACGTTATGCCTCCTTAAAAGTTCACTTGTTAACCCCGCAGCAAAAAGTATTTTATAATCGCATCGTATCTCCTTTAAATGAACGTGCCTCCTGGCTTAATTCGATATGCCAGACTTGTATTAATAAGCCACTAAAAGTTATAACGGATGAAGATGAACGTGTTTTATACGATAAACTAAAAGAATATATAACAGCATTAGATAATTTCACCGATATTAGTAAAGTGAAAGTTAACGAGCAGCTTGAAGATGTAGTGAAGCTGGAATTAACAAGTTTGGTAAAAGGCATTCAACAAAACATATTGCACTTACCCAAAACCAAAAACCAAGAAATAAATCATAAGCAACGAGAAATAAGAACGATTCTTGGAAAAGATAAAAAAATTAACCTTGCCGTTTTAGCTTTACTATTACAAGAATATTTAAGTGATGAGCAATAAGATCAGACATGTATTGGGAATTTCTGGTGGCAAAGACAGTGCTGCTCTTGCTATTTATTTAAAGAACAAGCATCCTGAATTAGATATCGAATACTATTTCTGTGACACGGGAAAAGAGTTGGAAGCAACTTATAAAGTAGTTAATGATTTAGAATCTTATTTAGGAAAGAAAATCATTCGTCTCAAAGCAGCGGAAAATAGTTCAGAAGATCCTTTTGATCATTTTTATCGCATGTTTGGGGGATTTTTGCCATCCTCAACTGCAAGGTGGTGCACCAAATATTTAAAGCTGCAACCGTTTGAAGATTTCATTGGTGATGAACCTGTCATATCTTATGTTGGTATAAGAGGAGATGAAGAAAGAGAAGGCTATATTTCAAAAAAGCCAAATATCCAATCTATATTTCCGTTTAGAAAAAATATTTGGAGCGAAGACGTAATAAGCAAAGTTTTGAAAAATGATACTATCGCCAGTGCAGCAGAAATTTATGCTTTTTATTTTAACAATGAAGATAATCGGTTTTATGAAATTCTTCAACAGCCAATTTCAATGCGGTTTAATGCGACGCAAAAACTGAACCTATTGTTAGATAGGGATACTAAGGCTTTCAATAAAATTGTATTCGAATATTTAAAAACAACCAATTACCCTTTATCAAAAGAACAGGATTATGCGTTGTTGAACAATGAAGATGTTTTGGTGCGGGAAGATATATTCAGGATTTTACGGGAATCTATTGGCGTGCCTGCTTATTATGAAAAAATAGATTTTGACTTGAACGGGCAAACAGGCCAATATGCACGCAGCCGATCTGGTTGTTATTTTTGTTTCTTTCAGCAAAAAATAGAGTGGGTTTGGCTGTATGAGCAACACCCTGAATGGTTTAAGAAAGCGATGGAATATGAAAACGAAAAAGAAGGGTTTACTTGGAACCAAAATGAAAGCTTGCAAGAATTAATACAACCTGAACGAATAGAAGCAATAAAACAGGAATTTTTAAGCCGGAACAAAACCAAATCTAAATCACCTTATTTGCTGGACGTTTTAGACGATGCTGAATCGGAAGGATGTGCAGCGTGTTTTATTTAAATAGTATGCCGTATAAAGTATATAATCTTTCAATCAAAGAATTAATTGGCTTAATTGAAACTAATAAAATTGACTTAAAACCTTCATATCAGAGAAATGAAGTATGGTCAAAAAAAGATCAAGAAAGTTTAATTGATTCAATCCTATTGAACCTGCCGATACAAAACTTTTTCTTTTATAAAAACAAAAAAGGCGTTTTGGAGATGGTTGATGGTCAGCAACGAGCGAGGGCAATATTTGGTTTTTATAAAGGCGCAATTACAGACTCAAGAAAGCGAACTTTTAAAGAAATAAATAGTGAAGAGTTTTTAAATTACTCAATCATTGTCGCAGAAATTTCAGACGAATTTGATGAGGAATCAATAAGAAAATTTTATGTGTTAGTGAATAAAAAGGGAGTTCAACTAAATAAACCTGAAATTCATAAAGCTGAGTTTGCAGTTACAAAATTTATGCAGTTGGTCGAAGAATTATTAGAGAATCAAACTTTTATCAATTTAGATCTTTTTACCGATGCTACTTCAAAAAGAATGAATGACAGAAGCTATGTTGAGGAACTTGCCGCTTATTTATTGCTTGGAATTACAGACAAAAAATTAGCTGTTGAAAGAATTTATGAAACGGATATAACACCTGAGCAATATCAAATTTTAAAGTCTCGATTTGAAAATATTATGACACCATTAGATACTTTTAATCGTTATAAACTTTTAAGCAAAACTAGATATAGGCAAAGAAATGATTTTTATACTCTGTTTAATTTTCTTAATGAAAATATTGACACAGATAATAATGAAATTTTAATGTACCAATACAGAATCCTATTGTTGTTAGATGATTATATCTCCCCTTCAAATGAAGATTGTGAACCGTTAAAAAACTACGCATTCAATTGTATAACTCAATCAAATTCAAAAAAAGCAAGAACAGACAGACTGAAATTCTTTAATGAAATACTTAAAAACAAAAATATTGATGAAAATAAATCTGCTCAAGAAGTTGCAAACTTCTTGATTGATCAACATAAAATAAAAGGATTTAAAAATATTGGCGAGTACATTTTATTTGATTTAGACAATGATTAATCAAGACATAATTTTCCAGAACAGAATTACCAGAACAAATTTTGGTGTTGATTTTAATCCGGAGAACCCGACATCTAATATCATTACTTTGAATAAAGTAGATTATTTTCCAAATTATTTGGATCCCAAAATAAAAGGCAATAAGGGATCAAATATAATTTTAAAGTTATTTTCTGCACAAAATTGGGATGAGGATGAAGGATATTCAGAAGTGCCGGATTTGGTAATGAAAATCTGTAAGACACCTTTGCAAAAATTCGAAAAAGTTAGAAGTAAAAGATTTAATGAAGAAATAATTGCTTTAAGAAATTGTCACGATTTAGACCCACTAAATACAGTGAATATTTATCATTATGGTATTTTAAACATTCTAACCGAGAAGGGATATTATTCAAGTCATCGCTTTTATACGATGGATTACGCATCTGATGATTTAAATAGTTATTTAAAACGTATTAATCCTTCAATGCTCGATAGATTAAATCTATTTTTAGAAATATGTGATTCTTTACAACTAATATGGAAAGCTAATTATTATCACAGAGATATTAAACCAGATAATATATTATTTTTTGATGGTAAATGGAAAATTGGAGATTTAGGGTTAGCAAAAAATCGTGATGAAAATGTTGAATTAGATGAAATTGGTGAATGGATAGGTCCGAGAGGATGGCAATCACCAGAGGCAATAAATAAGTTTGTTACAGAAAAGACTCCATGGAGTTATCGTTTTGATACAAAAATTGATCATCAATCAGATTTATATCAATTGGGTAAGTTGTTATGGTTTATTACTCAAGGAAATTGCCCTGAAGGAGGAATAGATCGAAATGATTTTTTAATGAAAGACGATAGGTTGTACCAGGTTGTAAAAACATTGCTCAACAGTAATAAAAAAAGAAGAACAAAGAATATTAATGAACTAATTAAGCAAGTTAAAAGCATCTTTGATATTTATTTTAGAACAAATCCTACGTTTAGCCTGCATTAGTTACTTCTCCAAACTACTTATCAATTGCTCATATTAAAAATTGGATGAAGAATTTGAAAAAACATTTTATCTCTTTTCAAAAATAAGAATGCACTTAAAGAGATGGTGTTTCAAATCTTTGTTTAACTTTTGTTTCCTCATATTTACCTCTCGTTTTATAGTAAGTAAGATTGATTGCTGTAATAGCTATTGAGAGTACTAATAAATAAATGCAGTTATAAAAATTTGGATTTTCAGAACTAAAATGAAAACATCTTTTGAACAAATTTATTAAAAATAGGGAGCAAAAATGAATTGATTAGCGATAATCCAATCGCTTCCCAATAGAAATGTCTATACCTTTTATAAAACGGCGGGGATTCATGGCCTGCTTTATAAAACATATAGTTTTCAATATTTCGATCCTCAGAATTGTTAACAAACCATTTTCTATTAACGTTGAGGCATTTAACGTATGCAATTAATAAAATTCTGTGCTCTACAATCTTAAAATAGACCAAACATCCTACAATACATAGTACCAAAAGAAACATTAATTGAATTCGGATAGATTGAACAGTGATATAACAACTGTATTTTTTAAGATAATTCCATTTAAGCTTATTATACCGCCAATCAACACAAAATAAAAATTTGCGCTCTTTTCTGCTGCTTGATACTGCTCATCAAAATGGTTATAAAGCTTTTCATATTCTTTAAGCATGAATTGAAAAACCATTGAATCCTTTGTTATTGGCATAAAAATATTTTAATCATCAAGTGAATTTATCAGTTGATCCATCCCAAAGTTTAATAAGAAATCAGAATAGAAACTATCAAATACATCTTTTAAATAATCTTCTATCGAAACCTCGTCATCATTCCCTTCTCTATTAAGCGAAATTTTATAATTCCGCTTTTTATTAATCATATATAAGAACAATGTATGAAAATAAACTGCTGCTAAATAGCGCTTTTCAGCTATTTGTAGTTGGTCTTCAGATTTTAGTTTGCTTTTATAGTTTCGAAAAAGTGTACTATCTAAATTAACAATTATTTTTTCTAGAATGTCACCGCTTGCAATAGGAGCCATCACATTCGGATAACTCATTTCAATGCTTGCTTGTTCAAGTCTTTCCCAATCAGCTTGCCTTACAGGTTCAAGTTTTGGTAATCCAATATTATCAAAATCATCTTCCTCTTTTGGCGTTTCAATTTTAGGCGCTTCTTTATCTTTAACCTTAATCCAAACCAGTTCTTCAAAAGGTTCGCCGGGGCCGGTTAGAGAAGCCTTTAATTGTATTTCGTCGCCGACATTTACATTGTCAGTTGGGTTTAATGTAAGTTTAATAGTTCCGTTGTTTGGGCTACTTTTATCAATATTCAGCAAAGAACTAATTTCAGCTTTATTACTTTTTTCATCGCCGCCTTGTACATCATTTTGCTGCACCGTTAATAAGGCTATTTCAAGCGAGCCTGGCTCTTCCGACCTGTCAAAATAAGCGTTCTCCACGTCTGTATCAAAACGAATAATTTTTTCACCCCCTAATGGCACTGATAATACAGTTTTGTCACTAGTGTTTTTGTTATGCAACTTAAAAAAGGTTGGAAAACGTTTGGGGTTGAAAGGTTCTCTTTCTGCTTTTTGTGTGCTTTTCTTTTCTGGCTTTTTCTCTTTGTCTTTCTTTTCTTCAAGCTTCAATGTGTTTTGCAATAGCTTGAATAAATCAGAGTTTTTGGGCAAATTTTTGGCAAAGGATTTAACCAATTCATTGGTGTCTTCACTTTCTAAACCAATAGAATCTTTTCGGCGTTTATTGATTTCATCCAATTGGCTTTTGCGCAACTTCCGGCCTAAATATTCACGTAACTCTTTTGTTTCATCACCATCTTTCAACCTGTCGCGGGAAGCCATGAATAACTCCTTTCTAAATTCATATTTCATCTTGGTGCAATCAACATGTATAAGCAAATAATCTTTCAACAGATTAAGCTTAAGTTGCCTGGTTATAAATTCAGAAGTATAATGGCCATGAGCTTGCCCATTAATAGAAAACATTACAGACATGTTATTCTTAAAAAATAACCTTCTGATGTTTTCCTTAGTTTTCTTTACATCATTATCACCTACTTTGGCTTTAAAGACATAACAGGTTACTTTCGTTTCACCAAACAGTTGATCAGTGTACGTTTCAGAAAAGTAAGTATCAATATAATTATCATTTCCTTCCAATCTTCTTTTCAAGCCAAATAAATCAAGCTCCAATACCTTATTGTTGGGGTAACGTTCTTTTTTATCAACTGTAAAAACAGGCAACACCGGTTCAAACAAAAATTCATTTAAGCTTTGATTGAGATCTTGTGCAAATCCAGAATAACCAGAAGGGAATTGATAAGAATACATCTTTATAATAGTACCGGTCTTAAACTTTCGGTTAAACAGCTTTGCATCTATTTCATCTTTTAAATCAAAGGCTGGTATTTTACCATCAATCTTTAAATATTCATACCATGTATTCTTTTTATGTTCAGCTTCGCCTTCAGCAAAAGGATGTTCCCGTATGATTGTAAAGCCAAATGGGCCTGTGTTATCATATCGCTTGGAAGCAATTAATTGATAACCTTTTTTACCGCAAAAAACAATAGAGCCAGAGCCACCCATATTGTATTTGCCTTGCACAAACATGATCTTATTCTTGTTACCCCGAACAAGAGAAAGAAATGTTTCATCAAACTTTTCCGGATGCTGGCCTTCGCCATTGTCATAAATAATTACTGAGGTATTTCTTGGTGGCCCGTCTGCTACAACCTGTATTTCTTCAGCTTGCCTTCTTCGGAAGGTTGGCAAATCCCATTGTTTGTAATCAGGATAAAATTTTTCAATGGCTTCATTCATTGATTTAGGTGCTTCATTCGATTCGGGATGAATACCCGCTTCCAAACATTTTTTTGTAAGCAAAGCATCCATTGAATTGGTAACCTTTTCTACCAAAGCGGCAATAGGGTTTGATTGTTGATTCTCAATTATGCCATAATTGCTTTCATTGCCACCAACAGGCACCCAATTTTCTCTTTTAAAAACACTTGGATTATTAGTTATAATTTCTTGTATTTCTTCTTCAGTCTTGGCATTGAAGAGTTTTGTAAATAGGGTTTCAGCAGTCATTAGCGGTTTTTGTGAAACCAAGATACAAATTTCCACATCAATTAAAATACCGCACCGCTACTTCACCCACCCATTTGCCCATCTGCACTGGCACGGCATTGCCAATAAGCTTATAAGAAGAACGTTTTTCTTCAAAATAAAAATCATCGGGAAAGCCTTGTAGTCTTGCATATTCGCGGATAGAAAATGGCCTTACCCCATATTGCGCCTGTTTATCTTTTACCAATCTTGTGCTGAGGTCTTTTGCATAATGGGCTACACAAGTGGGTGCGTAAGCATTAGGGTTATCAGCATCTATTATTATTGGTAAATCCCTATATTTTCCTGTAATCCTTTTTATAACATAAGCAGGCATTTCAACCTGCGGGTTCCTTTCCAAAATATCTTTAACTCTTGGGCGGTTGTCGATGGCCTTTGGCTCACTAATATTATACGGTTTTCTTGTGCCAATCAATATCAACCGCTTTCTTTTTTGCGGTAACCAATTCAATGCATCAACCGGGCAGAACACATGCACATAATAACCGGGCAGCTTGGTCATAGCTTCCATAACCACTTTAAACTTCTTCATGCCCGGCACGTTTTCCACCACGTACATTTCTGGCTTCTCAATAGCTATATGGCGAAAGAAATGCAGGAACAGGTCATCGCCGGTACGGGTGCCATGTATATCGGCAATAGGCGAATACTTAGTGCAAGGGTAAGTGCCGATAATGATATCGGATTGGGGTTGTTCCAATACTGTTTTATCTTTTATATCAGCAGTGAGAATGGTATGGCCGAAATAGTGTTGGTTGGCTTGCATGCAGGCGGTAGCTTCCGCATCTAAATCGAGCGACTGGATAATGTTTACGCCGGCTTGCTGCATACCTAATTCCATGCCGCCGCAACCGGAAAAATAGCCTTTGGCTGTGGGTTGATACATAAGTAAAGTTTATTTGATCTTAAATAATTCGCTTAAACAATTCAGCAGTTTGCGCTACTAAGCCATTAGTAATGCTGTTTGATCTTAACATCAAGGCTCAACAGCCGAAAAATCATTAGTACAGGCGCTTAATCAAGGTGTGGGAAAAAATGTGCTGAAATCGGAGATTCGCGAACACTACTAAAAAAACAAACCTGCTGTGAGCAATATCATTTTTTCTTGATTTTCTTTGGTTGCTTTCTTTTATCAAGAAATGCAAAGCATTCATTGAAACAAAAGAAAAACATACATGAATGAAATAAAAGAAAGTGACAAAAACATAATAAAAATCTTTTTTTTGACTTTGAAGAACGCTAGTGTTTATTATTTTTTAAAAATCACATCCATGTGGTATTGAAGAAACTTTTTACCAGGTTGATATTTTTTAGGCATTACAATTTTTGAACCTTGCAGCGAAGCAAAATGCATTTGATGATAGCTTTCATTTTGTTTCTTCTTTAATTCATTTGATAAAACAATCTCATATTTTTCAGTAATCCCAATATAGCCTTTATCGTAAGCTTTATCATACAAAGGCGAAAGGCAAATCCCATTTTCGGGGTTCAATCTTTCTTTTTCATTTTTTGACCATGGCAAAATATGGCTGGCTAATAAGAGATCGGGAATATCAATACCGGTTATAGCACAGCGGCCATTGTAGTTTGCAATTACAATTTGGCGGAATACATTTTGGTTAACCCTTGTTTTCACTTCCCGTAATTTATATTCACCTTTTAAATGGCTGATATCCTTTAAGTCTGGGGAATATTTATTTTCTATTGTTGTATGTTCTTTTTCAGCCAATATCCTTTCGCTTTCAAATAGCAATTCGTCTTTGTTATCAATGAACTCATTCCAAATTGGCTCCACTTGCTTTATGCCGCCCGTTAAGCCAACAATACCGCGTTGCCGGTGATAAGGGTCAACCGCCGCAAAGTTATTTAAGCGCATAGCTACTGCGCTTGCTGTTCTTTCAATAAGATTGGCCAAATGAATTATTTCCGGCGTTTTGGAATGCAGCTTTCCAAATGGCAGTTTAAGATAAAGATTTAAGGCAAGTACCAGTTCATCCCTTGTCCAAAGTTTTCGTTCAGCCATCTTTAATGGGTTTTAAGCAAAGCTAATTTTATGGTTGGATTTTCTTGTGTACTATGAGTCACGTTGCATAAGATGTGGATAGTTGGCGGGTAGCGAATGAGATATAAAAGGTAAACGGCAGGGCATGGATGCTTGCTGATAGCTCACGGCTGATAGCTGACAGCTCATGATTTTTGAAACCTTATAGGTTTTACCGGTGATAATGCACCGGCATTTCAGGCTTTGTGTTTTTGCCTTTGATGCGGCACATATTGTAGCTGCGCTGCGCTTTTGTGTGAACATCGGCCATTCTTCAAAGATAAAGCAGGTGAGCGCTGTTGGCCGTTCACTGGCAGCCGGTTCTTTTTTCGCAGCGGTAGCGTAAAGAAAAGAATGCTGCCGGGCAGGGTCACCGGGGCCTGAACAGGAACCGGGATTTCGCTCATCCACAGCACCTGCAGCCATTCAGTTGGTATTTGGTATCATTGAATTGACTGTGGGCAATGGAACAAACAGGTGAAAAAAATATGATTGCCGCAACAACAATATAAAAAACGAAAGAAGTAAGCCTTGACAATCAAACAGCATTTTTTTTGGAACTGCGTATAACATCAGTAATCTTTGCGTTGTAAGCCATTCAGACAAAAAACTCTAAATTCATAATATGGACAAAAAAGCAAAAATTAAATCAGGACTTTTTTTCGGTGTTGCAATGGCAATACTTTTTATCCTTCAAAGTTTGTTGGCACATTCTATCTTAACTGCAAAAGACATAGTTATATCAATTATTTCGGGACTATTTGGTGGTGCTTTATCTGGACTTTTATTTGGTTGGCTCATGGGACTTTTTGCTAACTCTAAACGTTTGGCAAAGGACACAAAAATCGACACAGACGCAGGTGAAACTATTTTGTTTGACACTGGAGCTAACCACTTCAAAGGCGCCGAAGCAGTTGGTGGAAAGCTATATTTGACCAACAAACGGCTGGTATTTAAGTCCCATAAGTTCAACGTTCAAAATCACGAACTTTCAATCGGTTTATCTGACATTGACAAAGTTGACAGATATAAAACATTAGGATTAGTAAATAACGGTTTATCTGTGACAACCATAGACAATAAAACTGAAAAATTTGTAGTTCAGCAAGTTGACGAATGGCTCAACCAGTTGACAGAAAAGAACGGCTTACAACAAGCACATTTGTAAAAGCATGGCTTGACCAGCCGCATTTGTGCAGCAGTAATTCTATTCACCTTTTGTTCAAGCCGAGATTATGCTATTGAACATTTGTAATTATCTTCAACATCAGTTTTCAATTAAGCATTTGTACCAGGGCTGACCAATCGCTATTGCCATGCCTTCACAAATGCTTTAACGTTGTGTGTAATGCAATATGACAGCTATTAAACCAGAAGAACTTATAAGTTTTCTAAGAAACAATATTGACCCTCTCAAAGACAATGCTTATGGAGATGGTTATAGAGCTTCTGCAACTTTAATCGACGGACTTTATTTGCCATGTGTAATTTTCAGGAATTCAAATACCGTAATTGACTTAGCTATCAAACGTTTTAAACAAGAACAATCTGGTAAAGGTATTTTTAGCAAGTCATCGGGTTTAGGTTATCGTGACATTGTAAAGGTTTTTGTTACAAGAGGCAATTGTATCAATGATTATCAAATAGCAAAAATTGACTTTACACATCACGCTTTTCCATTAGAAATTTTAAAAAAAATTAAAGGCGAAACAAAAATGGGTTGGACAGGCTTTCTGGCAAAAATGAAAGATGGAAAACAATTTGCATTTGGAACATCTTTCAGCTTTGACTTTTTTGACATGCCAACAGGTTACACCCCAAACGACATTACCGAAATAATTAATCATTCATATCTTGACAAAGACAATAAAATTAAAAGCTATCATTCGCCTGACTTTTGGAATGAGTTTAATAAAGATATGGTCTACAGAGAAAAGCCATATTTTGAATGTTTTGTAGACGATTTATAAACAAAAAGCACTACACACAACAACGGCGTTTGTGCGTAAACTTTATCAAACCTAAATATGTATAGTTCTAAAAGATGCATAGTAGACAATTGGTCGCTGGAACAGGCAGGAAGTCTTTTAAACGGAGACTTTGAACAATACACCTTTACAGATGAACTCTTTATAGAAAGTTTAGGCGGTCTGCCAAATTATATTAATGCCATGCTTTTATATGATGAAGCAAAATTCATAGCCAACGGCTTTCAAACAAATTGGTATAGATTTTCCTGGTTTCTTAAAAATACCCGTCTATACTTTGAACCATTTTTACCTACAGGTAATTTAGTTGACTGGAATAGTCATATTAGTTTACCTGACCTTGGTGCAATAACTAAAACGTTTAGCCTCGGCATTCCAGCTAGAAAAAGCTATTTTACCTTCCTTAAAGATGTTATTGCTTGCAGGGCGGAAGCATTTAGCTTAAAAAACCAGGTTGAAAGAGTTTTTAAAAGAAAGGTTACTTAAGAGAAAAAGCTGCAGGTGCATTTGCAATACCTAAACTTTAAGTTTAAAAGTTACCAAAAATGGCAAATACCATACCTCCGGATTTCCGCATACAAAATGTAGCTCCTGTTCTGTATGTGAAAGACATGGCTCTTACCTTATCATTTTACGTTGACATCCTGGGCTTTAAAAATGCTGATTGGGGAGATGACAACTTCACAAGTATCAATCGCGACAATACAGGTCTTTATTTATGCAGGGGTGGGCAAGGACTTCCCGGCACATGGGTCTGGATAGGTTTTGATGGAGACATTTTTTCATTACATGAAAACCTGAAAGAAAAGGGAGTAATAATTAAGCTGCCGCCAACTAATTTTTCCTGGGCGTATGAAATGCAAATTGAAGACCCAAATGGGCACGTTTTGAGATTTGGAACTGATCCGGACAACAGTGAAGCTTTTGCTGACAGATAAAATGAATTGGTTACCGGGAACATACCAGCAAAGCGTATAGAATGAATATATACAGTGCGAATCAAGCTGACATCGAAGAACTGACACAAGTAGAGATTGAAAGCAAGCGACAATCTATCCCGGGATGTGTAGAAGACGACGGGATTCATGTTGATTCCAGGCGTCAACGTTGGCAAACATATTTTAAAGGGCAGTCTCCACAAACTTCAAAACCACAAAGGATAGTGCTTAAAGCTGTAACTAATGGAAAAATGGCAGGCTACCTCGCTGGGCATCTTACAACACGCTATAATTTCGGTGCAGAAATTCAGTCGTTTTATATCCTGAAATCAGCTCAAAACAAAAAGATAGGAACAGAACTGTTGATCTCCTTTGTACACTGGTTAACCGGAACGGATGCAAAAAGTTTATGTGTTGGTATTAATCCGGAAAATAGATACAAAAGGTTCTGTTTAAAATATGGTGGAGAATATCTTAATGCGCATTGGATTTACTGGAATGATCTGACTCGGCTGTTGCAAAGATTAACCCAAGAGAAGACTTAAACAAAAACATGACTGCAGCTAACAGGGTATCCTTTATGTCGTGCATCGTCTCACAGGGCGGACGATGCATTTAATCAGCA
>JAEWBD010000132.1 GCA_023391315.1 Bacteroidota bacterium
GGCTGTATTAGTGAAGGAAATAGTTGGCTATGCAGGAGAAATAAAAATGGATGCTTCCAAGCCTGATGGAACTCCACGCAAATTAATGGATGTATCTAAATTAAATAATTTTGGCTGGAAAGCTAAAATTAATCTGGAACAGGGTATTAAGATGGTATATGAAGAGATAATGGAAAAAAACGTTTTAGAATTAGCATAATGTGTTAAGTAATCCTTGAAAGAAATATTAGCTCATTGCTTCTTCAACATATCGTTTCATAATTTTATTTATAGACAGAAACTCCTCAGCATACTTTCTGGCATTATTCTTAAAAACGCCGTTATCATTCGTAATGGCTTTTCTTATGGCAAGTTTTAATCCGGCGTTATCTTCCGCCTTACACAATATCCCCATATTATATTTGTCAATAACATCATACAACCCAGAACCGGCATTGGCTGTTATTAAAGCCAAACCTCCTACGGATAATATATTTGTTAGTTTGGAAGGCATTACCAGGTCGGAAGCACCTGCTTTCTGGATTACAAGATGCACATCCGCCATGTTTAAAAACATATTCAGCTTTTCATTAGGCTGCAGCTCAAAAAAAGTTATATTTTTTAAACCAGTTAGTTCAGCATTATGTTGCAGCACCGTTTTATAGTGCCCGGAACCGCAAATAACGAACTGGGCATTTATTCCTTCATCCTGAAAATCCTTTGCTGTGTCCAGAATTGCTTCAAGCCCCTGCTTTTCGCCTATAGCACCAGAATAAAGTATTACAGGTATATTTTTCTTCAGTCCAAAAACTTCTTTTAGCTCATTTTTATTTGGTAAAGGATAAAAAGCATTTGTATCACTCCAATTAGGGAAAAGTATAACAGGCTTATTGGTTTTTGCCATTACCTTTTTTTTCATCCCTGCCGATATTGTGCTTGCAACATCAGCCCTTTTTAAAATAAACCGTTCTACCCTGAATAAAGTATCTATTAATGTTTCGGAAGAAATCATATTAAGATCCCTGGCTGCATCTACCTGCAGGTCTTGTATATGATATAAAAATTTTGCACCTGTTATTTTTTTATACAGTGAAGCAACAATTCCTAATGGCAAAGGAGGCGTCACGTTCATAACATAATCAAATTTCCTTCCCGTTAAAGTAATAATCTTAAAAAAGACAGATACAAAAAAAGAAAAATCAAACAGAATTCTTTTTTTTCCAGTAGGAACTTGCGGAACAATATGAGGGCAGCGATAAACAGTTATTTCATTCCCATTTTTAGTTAAACGTTTTTCTTTTTTATACCATTTATTCTTTTTTTCATATGGCGGTTGAATTTTCCAATAAGGATAATAAGGATAGGTGGAAATTACCGTGCATTTAAAACCATTGTCTGCGAGCCAGTCTATCATTTCGGCATTGTACCGCCCTATGCCGGTAAGTTCAGGATAATAATTGCCTGCGATAAGAAGGATAGATTGTTGCATAAATTCCAATGGTTAAGATGCCAATATTAAATTCTCGATCTCTTTATCTATGCTTCTTTTTTGTACTGCCTGGGTAACTCTTTCTTCATCAAAAGAACTTCTAATACTATCAAGCCACTCATCAGCATAGGATAATTCTGCGAACTCTACAAGCCTTTTTATTTCATTAGGATCAGACATTATCGTTTCCATTTTAAATGTTTGCAGGTTATTGCCATAAAGATCTAAGAATTGTTTTTTATATTCCAGTGTTCTTTTATAAACTTCAACATGATAACCTAACAGCCCCTTTTCCTTTACTATTTGTATAAAATTTTTTAGTTTGGGACCGAAGGGCAAAACTTTAAATTGCCTTAGATAAAACATTTTTAAAGTATAAAGAACTAGGTCGGGAAGATCGTTTAAGCTAATTTGTTCAAGCAGCTTCCGATCGCTAATAGCGCCTTCCAAGTCATCTGACCCGGTATATAAAAAATATTTTTTTAAGGTAATAGATAGCTTAAAAGAATCTTTTTTAACAGACCGGCTATAATTTGAATAAATACATCTTACCGGATCCCTTTCTATATAAACAATTTTTGCCTCAGGGAAAACTGCATGCACAAGCTTTGGGCGAAGTGAGTTAATCGGAGACTTTTCTATCATTACTTTGTTGCCAACGTCCTTTAAGAATTTTCTTCTTATATTGTTTACGATGGCCGAGGTAATATCATATTCTTCATCATTCAAGTACTTAAAATTTCCAGACTTCCATAAAGCATGGGGTTCAACCTCTGTATGAATGTTATCCAGGCTTCCTAAAATATGAGATACAAGCGTTGTTCCGGAACGTGCCATTCCGATAATAATTATTGGACTCAATGTTATTTGTTTTTTATCGGTAGATAATATCTGACTGTTTTCTTATGGAGTGAAATTTCAACTAACTTATTAAATTCAAATTTAAAAGTGGTAAAAATAAATACGATATTGCTTCAACTGCGTTCTATCTATCACATTTAAAAAACTATAAACAAATGTATTCTATGGTATTATTTTTGAACTTCTTTTTTCTCACGATTTAATTAAATAATTCATGCTTAAATATGGATTTGCATTTGTGATCGTTATTTTCATTTATTTAACCCTAACAAACTGCATAGGCGACAATAATTCTTCTGAAAATAAAATGAATTTACTAGCAGCATTACCTACCAGTGATACAAGGAATGCTAATGTGGAAAGGCGATCTAAACTAAATAATAAACAATATACCGATAGTATTCCGGAATGGTATGGAAGAAATAGGGTACAAGTGCTGTCTAGTTTACTCGCAAGAGATATAGGAAAGCCTTATTTCTTTGACTTTCCTGCTGAACTTGCAAAGGCAGGGGTTACTGTTTTAACG
>JAEWBD010000430.1 GCA_023391315.1 Bacteroidota bacterium
TATTTCAATAAAGTTATGCGGCAATATTTTAGTAGATAAACCAACGGCAATTCCCTCTGCACCCTGTGCCAGCAACAATGGAAATTTCATAGGCAGTGTAACCGGTTCCTGCTTTCTTCCATCATAACTCAATTGCCATTCAGTGGTTTTTGCATTGAAGGCAACTTCTAAGGCAAACTTGCTTAAACGTGCTTCAATATATCTGGGTGCAGCCGCATCGTCGCCAGTTCTTACATCGCCCCAGTTTCCCTGCGTTTCAATTAGCAATTCCTTCTGGCCCATGTTTACCAATGCATCGCCAATGCTGGCATCGCCATGCGGATGATATTGCATGCTTTGGCCAATAATATTTGCTACTTTATTAAAGCGCCCGTCATCCATCTCTTTCATTGCATGCAATATGCGGCGCTGCACGGGTTTCAGCCCGTCTTCAACCGCTGGTACCGCACGTTCAAGAATTACATACGATGCATAATCCAGGAACCATGTTTTATATTGGCCCTGCACGCCTGTTTCGTTTGTAGTTACATTTTTTTGTTCTGCCATTTGTACCCTTATTAATATCTGATCGTAAAATTCAAATAAATATTTTCCTCGCAGTCAATATTGAATTTTGCGAGAATTGATATGTTTACATATTTATATCCGCTTCTTTATTAATTTCTTCCGCAGTGGCCGGTAATTTCAAACTAACATCTTTCCATCCGTTATTCCAATTACCACTCAATTCTATTTTCCCATCATTAATTAATTCTTTCATGCGCCAAGCTAAAAACGCATCGCCTGTATGCACCTTCATTTTAGTAAATAATGTCTGGAATATTTTATTCAGTTTCTGTGCATCTTTGGTTAATGCGGCTATAATCTTATCATCATAATAAAAAACTTCTTTGCTGAGAATTTTTTTGCCGCCATCCAATGTTCTCACCATACCATTTTCACTGCATAATTTTTTCCATTCATCGCCGTCTAATTCAAATTCACTGACGGTAACAGGCCTTGCCAGTCTCTTTGCTTTAATAAATTCTTTTGGCGGTATTTCAGATAAATTAACAGGATAGAAAATGCTTCCCTTATCATTTATGAATGGAAGGTTGTTTAAGGAAAGAATATGAATGCGGTCTTCAAATTCATTTAACTGGTTTATTAACCAATAATAACCGCAAACATCATGTTGATTGGGCGCCATCCATATCCAGGCCTGTTCTGTTTCATCTTTTAATTTTTCCTGCAACTGGTGCACGGCGAGCTTATCATTAACTATATCCAAATGCTCGGTATAAGGCGAATTTTCCAATACTTTTTTCCACCAGTCTCTCCTGGTTTGGTAGCCTTCTGTTTCATAAATATCTGCAATTGGGCCAACGGCAAAATCATCTTTTATATGAATAATTACACCTTGCAATGTTGCATCCAGTTCAATAGCTTTTTGCAATGTTTCAATATCTGCATGTTGAAAAACGATATGTATCATACTCCTGTTCCCTAAGGAAATTTTATTATGTAATAATTTATTTTACCGCTATAATTTTAGCCTGGCGGAGGGTTTAAAAAAAACTTACAGCGCCGAATGGCTGATATGCTTTTCACAGGGTGCTAAAGTAATGGCATAGCAGGTAAGAAAACCTGTAAATGTGCATTTGTTGATAAAAACCTTTACATCTGTGGCTCCTTTTTTGTTTGCGGGTAATGCAATAAATAATAAAAGTTAAACAGTTCAAAAAAAATAATTATGCTGAAGATTATTTATTCAATAGTTTTTTGTTTGACGGCAATGGCCTGTACTGCGCAATCGCAGGCAACGATGAACCAGGATGCAAGAGCCGCTTATCAAAAAGCAGATCAGGAATTGAATGACGTGTACCAGCGCATATTAAAAGAATATAGGGAAGACACGGTATTCATTGATAAACTTAAAAACGCCCAAAGGCTTTGGGTGCAGTTTCGTGATGCAGAAGTGGCCATGAAATACCCTGATACAAAAAACTACAGGAGCGCTGTGCCCATGTGTTGGAATTTGTATTTAACGGAACTTACAAAAGAAAGAACAAAAAAACTTAACGTGTGGATTACCGGCATTGAAGAAGGAGATGTGTGCGCAGGTTCGGTGAGGATGAAGGAAGTTGATTAGTTGATAAGTAGGAATTGGAATTTGGGGTTTGGAAAATAAGCCCGTGAGCAAGTGAACCTGTAAACATTTGAACTGAAAATTTATAACTTCACATACAACATATATTTCTCTTTAAAATAATCTTCCTTAAAAATTTCTTCCAGTGAAATTTGGTTAGGCTTTAAAACGCTTTCCGAAATTTCCTGTGCAAGATCGCCGCCTTTTAAACAAATAAGGCCGTTGGCAAAATCATTTTTGTTATTCTTTTGCAGTAAGGGTTTACTCCATTTCCAGAGCTCTTTCAAAGGCGCTACAGCACGGGAAACTGCAAAATCGAATTTGCGGTGTTTTATTTCTTCTGCACGAATATGTTGTGTTGTTACATTCTGTAACCCGGTGGCTTCAGCAACAGCTTCCACCACCTTTAATTTTTTGCCAATGCTGTCAACCAAATGAAATTTTACTTCAGGAAAATAGATAGCTAATGGTATGCCAGGAAAGCCGCCGCCGGTGCCAATATCAATAATGGAAGTGCCATCTGCAAAATTAAAAGCAGCAGCAATGCTTAATGAATGTAATACATGTTTAAGGTATAAATGTTCAATATCTTTTCTTGATATTACATTTATCTTTTCATTCCAGTCGCTATACAAACTTTGCAGTTGCTCAAATTGTTTAAGCTGTGTGGGTGTAAAATCTGAAAAATATTGTGTAATGTATTCCATTCCAATTATTATAATGCCGCAAAGAATGCTGTAATGTTTTGTTTAATGCCATCAATCCCATTTGCGGGCAGGTTTCCTGAACAGCGAAGGAAAGAAGAATAGATTATATATAAACATCCATGCATCAAATACAAAAAAGTAAGCAAACAAGTCTGCTTCATTTAAGCGCTTCATGGTTTTACGCCATATTACAGCTTGCACAGCAAGCCTTATTACAAATATGCCCACAGCAATATACCAGTTAAAGAATATGGCGGTGGCTACGGTTAAAGGATAAATAATGGTTTGCAGGGTAGCATACACAGAAAGCAAGCGCTTATGGCCTGGCTTATAAAATTTAGCTGTGGTGTAATGACGGTTCTTTTGCTGCATCCAGCTATTCCATGTTTTATGCGGTTCGCTTAACGTGTGTGCTTCCTGGTCAATAACAATGGCTGTATTGTTTTTGGTGGCAACCATATTTATAAACAGGTCATCATCACCGCTGGGTATATGATTGATGGTGGAAAACCCTTTATTGGCAAGAAAAGTATTTTTCCTGTAAGAAAGGTTTCTGCCCACACCCATGTAAGGCTTGCCTGCCAGCGCATAAGAAAAATATTGCAGCGCTGTGTGAAAAGTTTCAAAACGAATGAGCTTATTTAAAAAGCCCGGATATTTTTTATAAGCGCCATAACCCAGCACTATTTCAATACCCGGCGCATAACCATCCTGCATTTTTTCAAGCCAGTGTTCGCTTGCAGGAATGCAATCTGCATCTGTAAGCAAAACAATTTCATGTTTGGCTGATTTTATACCAACAGATAATGGGAATTTTTTACCGGGAATGCCTTTGGCTTCCTGCTTCAATGGTATAATGGTAAGGTTTTTAAAACCGCGTTGAAATTCTTCCAGTATAAATTTTGATTCGTCGGTTGAATTATCGTTCACTACAATTACTTCATGCGTGGTGCGGTAATCCTGCACCAGTATGCCGGGTAAATTATTTACCAGGTTTTCCGCTTCATTCTTTGCGCAAATAATAACAGAAACAGGATATTGCTGGGATGCCGCTTTTTCCTTTGGCTGAAATTTGACCAACTTATAAAAAAAATGCAGGTAATACCAAACTTGCACAAGCGCCACAATTGCCAGCAGGAACGGAAAAATATATGTGTAATCAAATACCATTTAAACAAAAGTAATTACGGGCTGTAATTGTAATTAAAGAGTTATGCCGATTGTGGATAAGTTGGGAAAGTATGATTGCCGAAGCTTTGGCTTTTTGACGTTTTTGTTCAAAAAACCCTTTAAAAGATGATGGTGCTATTGCGAAAGAACGTAATAGCCGAAAAGAACTTAGTTATTAGTGGTTGTTGTTTTTTCTTTTGTCAATATAGATTGAATAGCCTTTTCATGGCCTCGCCTATAACTTCCATCCTTTGTTTGGTTGTCATATATAATAATCTTGAAGTCTTTAATACTATCGTCTTCTATCTTATAAAAGCTGGTCCAATTTTGGCCAGACATAACATAGTTGTCAATAAGATTGTATTGAGGTAAATAATTAGGATTTTTGATCTCTTCAAATCCTTTAATTTTTTTCAGTTTATTTTGTAGTGTGTCAACTAAATATAAATAATAGGTCCAATTACTTCTCACATCTGAAATATTTTGAACTAAAATATCTTTTATGCCATCATTGTTAAAGTCTGCAAAATGTACTTCCTGAACATTATTAAAAATAGAGTCTGAAAAAAATGGTACATATTCTTTATTTGTTTGCTGAAAGTAAATAAAGTATTTGGGGTTGCTTCGCCTTCATTGGCTGTATCAAAAAGGGTAAGTGTAATTTTGTAACCCTTATTTTTATAAACAGTGTCACAAACGATTTCGGTTTTTCCGAAGCTTTCTTCTTTATCTGGAGTTTTTTCTAATTTTTTGGAGCTGCCATCTTGTACAGATATATATTGTTGGCCATTGTTAGTGCAATCTGTTAGAGTGAAAATTAATAATGCTAAAAAAAATTTCATTGCCATAATGAGATCGTTACAAAATAACCATCAACACAAATATTAGTTTTATTCCAAGCCGTGTCAAAATAAAGTTTAAAAAAGAGCTGTTTAAAATCATGAATAATAAGGCCGCTGCCGGCGCCCTTTACCAACAACGGCATAACCATAATATTGTCATCTATTTCTCACGCCCCAATAATTCCTGTCTTTACTTCCCCGGCACGCTTATAATTGGCCATAATAACCCCGGCTGGTGTGGCAACATTTTCTGCCAATGTAAATGCTGCGGGAATGGCGCCATTCACAAACAACTTCTTTCCTTCACCAAGTGTTAACGGGTGAATGAAGAGCCATAATTCGTCCACGAGGTCATGCTTCAGCAGCAATTGAATAAGCTCACTGCTGCCCCAAACCTGGATGTTGGCGCCATCTGATTCTTTAAGTTTTTCAATACCTGCCAGGCTATTCAGGAAAACACAGTTTTTCCAATCTGAGTTATTCCTGGTAGTGGATAGTACATATTTTGTTACATCATTAATTCCCGGCCATACAGTTGCGTGTGCGGGCCAGTAGTTCTCCCAAATTTCAAATGTTTTTCTGCCTAAGAGCAGATCGGAAGGTTTCATAAGTTTTTGCATAATCTTGCCCGATACTTCATCATCATAAGGCGCTACCCATCCGCCATATTTAAAACCATTTGATGTATCTTCTCCAGGACCGCCAGGCGCCTGCATCACACCGTCTAATGTGATCATTGATAACACAGTTATTTTTCTCATATTATCTTCTCCTTTTTATTGTTTTTTTATGCCTGCCTGAATTGAAAGGCAATAAGCAAATGTCAATTATAACAATCAGGTTGTTGCAGTGTAAATGCGGCAATCTTAATGGCCGAATGCGAAAGCCATTGATAGCTTATCATTAAAACTGCTGGTTGCATAAGACCCGTGAGTTGTCTGTATTTAAATGTTTTCAGTGATCGCTCTTGATGAAGATTCAAAATCTGTTTTAAAACAAGTAATAGTATTTTTGCCGCCTTTAATACAAACCAATACTTGAAAAATTTTTTCACGCTGTTTTTTTTATCCTGCTTTTTTTATTCGTTTGCTCAAAAGAAAAATGAAGCCTATCAATATCATATTCACCGGGCAACATCGCCTGTTGTTATTGATGGTATAATGAATGAGGAAGCCTGGTGGGAGGCACAAACGGCAACAGATTTTTTTATGGTATTGCCCATGGATACCAGCAAAGCAAAGGTGCGTACCGATGTGAAAATGACTTACGATGATCAGAATATTTATCTCATTGCCATATGTTATACTGCGCTGCCCGGGCCGTATATGGTGGAGTCATTAAGGCGCGATTTCAGTTTTGGAAAGAATGATAATTTTCTTTTGTTCATGGACCCTTTTGATGACCAGACAAACGGTTTTTCTTTTGGCGCCAATGCTGCCGGAGCCCAGTGGGATGGTATTATGTATGAAGGCGGTTCTGTTGACCTGAGCTGGGA
>JAEWBD010000470.1 GCA_023391315.1 Bacteroidota bacterium
CCTCTCTGCCGGCGCATCAATTGATTGCAGTGCTGCATTGTAGGCATATTGAACAGGCGGTTGGCAACGATCGGAAGTTAATAAAGAGGACCGGTAAGCCAGCACTGCATCTTCCATACGTTCAACCTGTTGTGTTGTAAACAGCACAAGGCAATCATCGTTGCTGTAATCCATATAATTCTGATACATGATGCCATTGCCATTAGTAGTACAGTTATCAGTTCTCACTCCTGAATAGCAACCGGAACTTGCATCTGCCTGGTTGGGTGTATCATCAATGTAATCTGTGCCGGTGCAGGCGCCTTTATCATCGCCCCATATATGATAGAGATTAAAGTAATGGCCTGTTTCATGTGTTAAAGTTTTGCCGCCGTTATATACAGCATAAGCGCCACCGGGCAAACTACGGTAATCGATAACAACGCCTTCCGCATCGGCTGAGCTGTCTTCAGGAAAAGTAGCGTAGCCCAACACACTGTTGGACAAAACGCAAATCCATACATTCAGATATTTATCATCATCCCAAATATTGGCGCCGCCCGATGAAGCATATTTTACACCATCATTGGTGCCGAACGAATTCTTTGTTGTAACAATACGCTCAATGCCGTTGGTATTGTCGCCCGTTGGTGTACGCTGCGCCAGGCAAAATTGAATATTGGATTTTCCATACAGCGATTTAAAGTAAGAAGGAATGTTGGTGGAATCTGCATTCATGCCCGCAAAATCTTTATTCAATACATCAAGCTGTTGCCTTATTTGTTCATCCGTTACAGCGTCCGGGTTTTTTAATACAATATGAAACACCACTGGAATAGTAGCAACGGATTCCAGCCTGCTGCGGCTTTTAAGCAGTCTATAATAACCACTTTTAACGGCACTATTAAAGGCTTCCCGCTTTTGTTCAAATCGTTTTTTGAATGCCGGGCTGTTTTGAAATTTTATTTCAAGCCGCTGCATGGCGCCACATTTTTCCGGCACAACTTTGTTCTTCTCCTGTGCTGATGATGTTGTATAAAAAACCATGAATGCGAGCAGGCATAAAAAAAATCGGGGGTTATACATTCGATGTTTGTTTTGGATTTCTTTGATAAAACTAATCTTTCTGCTGTAAGATTATGCAATATAAATTTATACTGATTAGCCGGTGCACTAACACAAAAGTTCCTGCTGGTTGTATTGATTTTAGTAAATCATTTCTGCAAGGCAACTCGGCGTGCGCCTGTTTACGCTTTTATGTTATCTTTATTCACAGGAAAATTGGTTAAGTTGCCGGCTCATCCTTTAAAGATTTTGTGAACGGGCAGGCGTCTTAATTGTATGCTTACAAAAAAGACAAAATAAAAAATCAATTACTTTTATTTAACCGTGCAGGTAATTTAATTTAATATGAAGTCAAAAGCAACACGGCTTATTGCCATAGCATGTTTTACAGTTATCAGCCTTGCGGTTCTCCGCTTCAAACCGTGGGAACGCAGCAATAACAACAGTAGCGAATATAATATGGCAACCGCTGACAATGTGATTCATGAAGGCGGCAATAAAAAAGCAACGCGGGAACTTACCGTAGGTTTTCTGCCGGTAACCTGCCATCTTACCTGTCCGGTTACAGATTTTGCTTCAAAAAATACCACAACCAATACCAATTTTAATTCGAGGCTGTTCACCGATTTTCCTACGGTGGTAAGCGCCATGGAGGCCAAGCAGATACAGGCAACTTTTATGATTGTGCCGCTGGCCATGAAACTGCGTGAACAGGGTGTTCCCGTTCAGATATGCTATCTCGGCCACCGTGATGGCTCTGAAATTGTGGTAGCCAAAAACGGTAACATCAGGAGCCTGAAGGATTTAAAAGGAAAGAAACTGGCGCTGCCCAGCTTTTTCAGTAACCAGAATTTTGTCATTCATAAACTGATGGAAGATTATGGAATGAAAAAAGATGATATTACGTTTATCATTCTTCCGCCGCCTGATATGCCAACCTCTTTGGCAGCCGGCGCCATTGATGCCTACTTTGTGGGCGAACCTTTTTGCGCCAAGGCAGAGCTTGACGGTACAGGCCGCATTCTTTATTATTCAAGGGATATATGGCCCAATTTTATTTCCTGCGCGCTGGTGGTGCATGAAGACCTCATAAAAAGTAATCCTGATGTGGTAAAAGACCTGGTAAGCGGTATTGCCGCATCCGGCCTTTGGGCTGAAAAAAACCGCGCTGCAGCGGCAAAACTTGTAGCGCCTTATTTTCATCAAAACGAAAAGGTGCTGAATTATGTGCTTACCTCCTCTCCTGAACGTGTAAAATATATAAGTTTAAACCCTACCGACGAAGACCTGCAAAGCATTGAAGACATGGGAATAAAGCTTGGATTCCTGAAAAAAGAAATACCTATAAATGAACTTGTAAACCGCAACTTTATTCCTAAGGAAATAAAACCTGCTGCTATTAATATTGCCGAAAATATAGATTCAAAATAGTCAAGCGGTTATTTTTAGACGGTGATTACATCCTCATTCAAAGTATGCTGTGCCTGCCACTCTTTTGAATAATTACATGGTTTCCGGTTCATTTTTATGCAGCGGCTTCCAGTAAATATAATAATAGGCAAGAATGAGCACGCCGGTAAAAAATGGTATTAAGGCAAGATGCTTATAGGTTATTTCGCCTACAACAATTTTTTCATCAAACCCAAAAAACTCGCTGATCATCCAGTAGCTGTTGGCGGCAATCCAAACGCTGATGGCAATGTTATGGCATAATTCAGACATATACTGCCGCGTTCTCCAGGCAATTACCAGCGATATAACAAAGGTGGGCACTATCATGATAATACCGAGCGGTTTCCATATCAGGCACCAGCTTATGTCTTTAAACAGCCAGAAAACGATGTGCAGGTTTTCCATTTGCCGGTAACGCAGCGGTATAACATAGTTTTGGGTTTCGGTTGGTTCAATAACAACAGATGACGCAGCGCCTGTAGTGTCTTCATTTCTCATAATTTCCTGTTAGAAAGTTTCAGATTTTATTAAATCGAATTTTTATATAAAAAAACTATAATCATCAGCCCGTTACCATCACTTAAAAATATTTTTTCAACCGGCACAAAGATTAAACCTTGGCAACCTTTCTTTTAATCCGCCCGTTTCTATTATGAACAATTTAAAATTTACTACTATGAAAAAAACATCTACACTTTGCCTGCTGTCTATTTTTTTCCTGGCTGCAACCAGTTGTTCCAAAGATGTAAAAACTCCGGCCAAAATTTCCCGCACTACTACAACAACTACTACGAATACTTCTTCACAATCTGGTGACCAAAATGGTTCAGGGCACTCCTGCGGCAACGGCCATTCAGACTATAACGGTGGCGGCTATTAAAACAATACCAGCACCATTTATTCCCAACGGAACACTTTAATGGCAGCCGCATAAATTAAAATACCCCACAATAAAAGAACCCCTATATCGGGCCAGCAACTAATAAAGCTTGCCCCTTCAAAAGATATATTGCGCATGGCATTATTAAAATGCGTAAGCGGCAGAATATTGCAAAAAACCTGCAGCCATTTTGGGAAAACACTTATCGGGAAAAATGTACCGGCCAGCAAAAACTGCGGCAAGGTAAACATATTGGCAAACGGCGGGATAGCGCTTTCATTTTTGGCCACGCTGCTTACAATAAACCCAAAACCCATAAAAACAACAAGTGAGATAAAGCTTAGCAGCATGATCTCCATAAAAGTTATAAACCCCTTTACCAGTGTGAATTTAAAAGCAAAAACGCCCAGCCCTATAATAATAATGGCGGTCATCATTTGAAAAATAACCCGGCTAAGCGTTTCTCCCAAAACAATAAAGGTGCGGCGTATAGGTGTTGCAAAAAAGCGTTTTAAAATAAGCTGTTGTCTTAAATTAAAAAAGGAAAAAGCCACACCAAAAACACCGGCGCTTAAAAGGGAAAAACCTAACTGGCCCGGCAAAATAAAATCTATGCGGCGGTATTCACGTCCGGGAATTTTTTCAATTGTATTGCTTATGGCGGCTATTGTTTCGGCCTGCGGGTATTTTTCTGTGTTTATATTACTGATGATATTTTTAAGTATCGACTGCAGCACCTGGATATTCTGCGGGTTTACCGCTTCAGAGCTTTTCAACTCAATTATATATTCAGGGTTTTCAGAAGTATTTTTAACGATGTTGACAATGGCGGTAATGTTTCCCTTTTCAAGGTCTTCTTTTAACAACAGGCTATCTTCCTGCACAATATGAATACTACCAATGTTTTTTATAGACGTATAAATAATATTCGATGTATCTGCATTTTTATTTAAAGCCACATCCAGTGAAATGCCATTGTTTCCACCAATAAACCCAAACACCAGTATAAACACCAATGGAAATACTATGCTGAAAATTACCGTGGAAGGGCTCCTGAGCATCGACCGGAAACTCGCTTTTGAAATAGCAAGCATGGCTTTAAACTGGCTATATCTTATGTGCATATAAAAATATTGGCCGCAAAACTATCTCATCATTTATAAAGACCTCACAATTTTTTATTTATAAATGCAGGTAGAATAGTAGATAGAGAATTTTACACTGCAAAATTAACAGGCAGCATAAAATTCATCGGGCATTTATGCGTTATCAAAGCAATGAATGGCCTGCGTAATCCACATACTGTTAGCATCTTTATAACAAGGGCTTAAGCTTACTGTAAATAAATTTGTTACATGCATACAACTATTGCAGAATTAAATTTTGAAAGAAATAAAAATATCAGGGCGTTAGCTTATACGGCCGGCATAATTGTCATTTTATTTTTGCTGTTTGTTTTATGGCGCTGGTCGGTGCCGGTTATGCAAAAGCCGCTTGCTGATACAGGGGTGGAAGTAAACCTCGGCAACAGTGATCAAGGCCTTGGTGATGTGCCGCCCCAGATTCCCGGCCCACCGGCAGAAGAACAGCAAACCAATTATAACCCGCCGCCATCGCAGCAGGCCGAAGCGGAAACACAGGCTGAAGTAGCTGACAACGATGAAAAAGATGCACCCGTAATTCATACTTCCCCCAAACCCGAAAAGAAAAAAGAAGTTGCAAAGGTTAACAACCCTGTTAAAAAAGCCGCAACAAAACCAGTTACAAATCCAACACCGGCGCCACCTAAACCAAAGGCTGTATATGCAGGTGGCAGCAGCAAAAACAGCGGCGGCAATAATGCGGACAGTTATACCAAAAGCAGTAACCAGGGTATTGCCGGCGGCAAAGGCGACCAGGGTAAAGCTAACGGCAATGTAAACAGCGACAGCTACACCGGCAATGGCGGAACCGGCAGCGCTGGTATAAGCATAAGCAGGGGCCTGCAGGGCAGGCGGCTGGCTGGTGGGGCACGTTTCCAGGACCAGTATAAATATGGCGGTAGAGTTTCTGTGGATGTTACTGTGGATGAAAACGGCACTGTTACCAACGCAAAAGTTAAACCCGGCAGCCCCTTTGCCGATTTAAACAGCATTGCTGTAAAACGTGCTTACCAGCTTAAATTCAATAAAGGAACTGCTGTACAAACTGGCACGATTACGATAGTTTTTCAAAATCCAAAGGGCTAAAAAAACAAGTCTTTCTGTAGGATGCTGCAACACCTAAACCGCTAAATTCAATTGCAGATACCGGTGAAAATGTTGAATGGATTTTTAAAAATCTGTCAGCAAGGCTGCATCGTGAATAATTCATGCAGCTTCTTATAATACAATCTTTTTCCATTACCCTGCATTCGTTTGCCAACGGTTTACTTTATACAACTTGTAAAATGCAAGTGCCGGCCCTTTATCCAACTTCAAAATGCAACATGGTTGATTTTATATTTTTTATGATGAAAAACAAGCTTGGTAATTTTGCAATATATAAGTGCTTATATAAATTTTTTGTATGGAAACAGTGAACATGAAAGTAAAGGGGATGAGCTGCACCAATTGCGCCCTGTCCATTAATAAATACCTCGAAAAGGAAGGCTTGCAAAATATAAAGGTGAATTTTATAGGCGGAGACGTGAGCTTTGATAAAGATGCCAACATCCCGAAAGAAAAAATAAAAAGGGGCATAGAACGCCTGGGTTACGAAGTGGTGCCTGAAGAGCATCACCATATGCATGAAGAGCATGATCATATGCATATGCATGAAGACAAGTCCAAAAAATTTCTTGGCAATAATTTCCGGCGTTTTATTTTCTGCCTCGTATTTGCAGCGCCTCTATTCCTGCACATGCTTGGCGTGCATATATCTTTTTTAATGAATGAATATGTGCAATTAGGATTGACGTTGCCGGTTTTCATTGTGGGCATGTTATATTTTGGTAAAAGCGGCATAAGGAGCTTGCTGGGCGGCGTACCGAACATGGATGTATTGGTTTCTATTGGTTCCATTGCATCATTCGCATATAGCTTATATGGGACGATAACAGGGCAGCCGGGACAGTTTATGTTTTATGAAACCACGGCTACTATTATCACACTTGTTTTTATGGGCAACTGGCTGGAAGATAAATCTGTTCAAACAACACAGTCAGCTCTTAAAAAGCTCGCCATTACCCAAAAAACAATGGCTAATAAAATTGTGCAGGATGAAAGCGGGCAGGAACAGACCATTCATATAGAAAACACGCAGCTTAAAGTGGGCGATACTGTATTAATAAAAACAGGAGAACCTGTGCCAATGGATGCTCTTATTACCTGGGGCGAAGCGAGTGTAAACGAAGCTTTGCTTACTGGTGAAAGCATACCTGTGGAGAAGAACCTTCATGATAAATTAATTGGCGGAAGCTCTGTTGAAAGCGGAACGCTCAAAGCAAAGATTACAGCCGTTGGCAAAGACACTATATTGAGTAACATTTTAAGAATGGTGCGGGATGCGCAAACAGAAAAGCCACCTGTGCAACAGCTTGCTGATAAAATAAGCGCTGTATTCGTGCCCGTGGTTTTAAGCATTGCCATTATTACATTTTTAGCCAATTATTTTTTAGGCAATCACGCAGCAAGTGCAAGTTTATTAAGAAGCATCGCCGTATTGGTTATTGCCTGCCCTTGCGCAATGGGTTTGGCCACGCCCGCAGCCATTGCTGTGGGCCTGGGCAGGGCAGCACGCAACGGTGTATTGTTTAAAAATGCAAGAAGCCTGGAAGTGTTTAATAATATTCAACAGGTAATATTCGATAAAACCGGTACGCTCACAACTGGTAAATTCACCATTACCAGGTATAAATTTTTCATTGATGAGGAACAGGGCAAACGCATAGCCTATTCGCTGGAAAAATTCTCCAATCATCCTATTGCAAAAAGCATAAGTGCATTATGGAAAACACCTAAGGAGATAAAGTGGAGCAATATTGATGAAGTGAAAGGTTTAGGTATGAAGGCAGCCGGGCTTAATGGCAGCACCTATATTGCAGGTTCTTATAATACAGCAAAGCATTTAACAAACGACGCTTCGCATAATGTTTATATCATTCGCAATAATGAACTCATAGGATGGATTGATGTAGCTGATGAAATAAGACAGGAAGCGAAAGATGTAATTGCAATGCTGCATTCAAAAAATATAAAAACAATTTTATTAAGCGGTGACGGGAAAGATAAAACTGAAGCCGTGGGAGCTCAATTAGGCATTGATGAAGTGATTGCAGAGCAAACGCCGGAACAAAAATCAGAATGCGTTGCAAAACTGAATGCCATTGCACCCACTGCAATGGTGGGCGATGGCATTAATGATGCACCGGCATTGGCAAAGGCATCTGTGGGTATATCATTAAGCGATGCCTCACACATTGCCGTGCAAAGCGCACAGGTGGTTTTAATGAATAACGGGTTGAAAAATTTACCGTTATCATTAGGTTTAGGGAAACATACTTACATTACCATCAAGCAAAATTTATTCTGGGCATTTTTATATAATGTTGTTGCTATTCCGGTGGCTGCGTTTGGTTTTTTAACGCCAACATTCGGGGCGTTGGTAATGGGCTTAAGCGATGTGGTGCTGGCCATAAACTCCGTAAGGCTAAACTGGAAGAAAGTTGTGTGATTTGAGTAATTTTAAAAAAATAATCTGCATGGCCAATATTCTTTCAGGGTTTGTTTGCGATAGACGTATTCTTGATTTAAGTTACTACAACCCTGCCGTCTTCAAAATAATTGGCCTTGATGATGAAGCTTATTAAATGCACATGCCTTCTCCCCTTTCTATCCTTCAGCAATACTGGCAGTATGAATCTTTTCGCCCGCAGCAGGAAGCCATCATTCAAGCTGTTTTAAACAAAAAAGATACAATTGCTTTATTGCCAACCGGCGGCGGCAAATCAGTATGCTATCAAATTCCGGCATTGATGAATGAAGGTCTATGCCTCGTAATAAGCCCGCTGATAGCCTTAATGAAAGACCAGGCAGCTAATCTTGAAAAGAAAAATATTCCCGCATTTGCCTTGCACAGCGGTTTAACTTTTTCAGAAGTAAAACAAGCGCTGCAAAATGCTGTGCATGGCGATTATAAATTCCTGTATGTTTCACCCGAGCGTTTGCAAAGCAGGTTCTTTAAAGAATTTTTGCCGGCATTAAACATCAATTTAATTGCTGTTGATGAAGCACATTGTATATCGCAATGGGGCTATGATTTCCGGCCATCTTATTTACGGGTTGCAGCATTAAGGGAAATTATAGACGCGCCTTTACTTGCCTTAACAGCATCGGCTACGCCTGCTGTTTTGGAAGACATTAAAGATAAACTGAAATTAAAAGATGCATTAATCTACAGGCAGTCATTTCACCGTAACAACCTTTCTTATTCTGTATTTAAAGTTGACAGCAAAATAAACAAAGCCATTGAGGTTTTAAACAATGTAAAAGGCAGCGGTATTGTGTATTGCAAGAGCCGCAAATTCACAAAGAAAATTACGGAACTGCTACGCCTCCAAAATATTAATGCAGATTTTTATCACGCCGGTTTATCGTATGAAATGCGCAGTGAGAAGCAACAGGCCTGGATAGATAACAACATTCGTGTAATGGTTTGCACCAATGCTTTTGGGATGGGTATTGACAAGCCTGATGTGCGGACTGTTATTCATTACAATGTGCCTGATTGTTTGGAAAGCTATTACCAGGAAGCAGGCCGTGCAGGGCGCGATGGCAAAAAATCATATGCCGTTTTATTGTATAGCCCGGAAGACGAAAAAGAGCTGAAACATTTGCCGGAACTGCATTTCCCGCCTATAAAAGAAATTAAAAGAATTTATCAATGCCTTGTTGATTACCTGCAAATACCCGTTGGCATTGGCGAAGGCAATTACTATAATTTCAATTTAAATGAATTCATTAAGAATTTCCAGCTTGATGTATTTACTGCCATGAGCACGTTGAAAATGCTGGAACAGGAAGGTTACATAAATTTTAATGAAACAGTTTTTATTGCTTCAACAGTTGAGTTTATTGCACCGAAAGAATTATTGTTTGATTTTGAAGATACACATCCGGATCTCGAGCCGGTAATCAAATGTTTGCTGAGAACGTATGAAGGCATTTATGATAATAAAGTTTCCATCAGTGAAAAATTAGTTGCAAGGCTTACCAAAACTTCGGTTGAAGATGTAAAGCAGCAATTACAACAGCTTCAGTCTTTTCATATAATTGATTATACGCCGCAAAAAGATACACCGCAAATATATTTTGTTACCAACAGGGCGCCGGCGCAATATCTTGTTATAGACTATGAAAGATATAAACAACGCAAAACCGATTTTACAAAACGCGTTGAAACAATGCTGCTGTTTATGAGGGAAACGCAAGTATGCAGGAGCAAATTTATTGGCAGTTATTTTGGCGATGTTGAAATAAACGATTGTGGTATTTGCGATAATTGCTTGAAACGAAAATCCGGCGAAATAAACGAACAGGAGTTTATTTTAATTAAAGAAAAGATATTAAGCACCATTAATAACGGCGGCACTTCTATTCAAAATATCCTGGACAATCACCGGCATATAAAAAAAGAAAAGCTGTGGTTTGTGCTTAATTACCTGCAGAGTGAGCGGATTATTACAATTGGCGCTGATGGAAATGTATCAATGCCTCATCCTGGTTAAATTTTTCAACCACAAAAACACTGAAGCATTAAGCGACTTAACGAACAAGCTTTTTAATCTTCTTCATTCATCACTTCTTTCTGGTAAGCCATAATAAATACGGCGCCAAGGTTTCTGTAAGGTGGTATATAATCATTAAATAAATCCCCGTGATTAAATAAAACGCCGAAACGTTTCCATATCACCGGCCAGTTAAGGTCTTTGCCTTGTCTTAATTCATCAATAATAGTATTGATCATTGGCTGGTTTATATTGCCTGCACCCGTTTGCTTTGAGGAAATAATTTGGGCTGTCGGGCAAATCTGCAACACCTTACTCAGGTTTTGATAAGCACCGCAACTGCCAAGCATAACCAGCCTCGCAGAATCACTTAACTGATCTAATGTGGAAGGCAGCCAATAACTGTGCCCGCGATGAATAACCATCGTGGGGTTTAAATCATTATCATACAAATATTGGTTTAATGCTCCCTGCGCCTGTGCATCAAGCCCCTGCTTCTCATCCAAAGGTTTGTTTGTATAAATCGTTACAGGAACGCCTTTGGTGGAAGATATGGTTACCCACTGGTTATTGGATTGCATTTTCCAGTTGGCATTTCTGAAGCTGTTTATAAACATCGGGAAGAATGTTCTTCCGTCTTCATCCCCGTAAAAAAACTGCTGTATTATAATCCGTCCTTTTGCATCCCGCATGTCTTTATTCGGCATAAAATATATGGGCGGAATGCCTAACTTTTCAGAAAGGTCAATATGATTGGATGAATCGATAGACAGGAACAGTGTATTTAAAATATCATAAATATTTTCTGCTTTTTTATTGCCCGTTTGATTTGCCTGCTGCAGGTTATTTTTCACCTGGTTCATAACAAGGCTCTGTATGGCTTTATCATTAATACTGGCATAAGAATCGGCCACATCTACCGCATCTTCAAGCGTTGCAGATTTTTCAAGCCCGTTCACAAAAGCCTTCATTAAAATTTGGGCATTGCCCTTATCCATCCGTTTTAAAAAATCATCAAGCGTGTTATAATTGGCAGCCATCTTAACCCACTTCCTGAAATAGTCAAACTTCACGCTCAACAAAAGGCTGTCGCCGCCTTTGGCCGTCTTCATTTTTTTCCAGATAAACGGATAAACACCATGCGTATAACTGCTCGTATAAATCACATCTTCTGTCATTACGGCGAGATAATACAATTCCTCCGGTGAAAGATTTGCAATTTTGCGAAAACGAATGTTATCAGGCGATTCATGCAAACCATTAATAACATTTACATACACTTCCGAAGCTTTATCAGCAAGTTTGCGTCTTAATGCAATAATGGAAAGCGGCGTATCGCGGCGGCGCACCCGGTCAGCATAATCAATTTCAGTTTTTACAAGCAGCGAATAATATTTTTCATCATCCTTTAAAGCAGTTTCAACTTCATCAAAACTTATTTTATTCTTAGAAAGGTTATCAAGAAAAGGAAAAAACATTCGGCCTGTGGGCATTTTGGAAATACGCACAATAAGCTGAACCAGGCTATCAGGGCTGTTACGAATGCGTTCTGCAAATTTATTATAGGCAGCAGCATATGTATATAAGTCATCGGGCCGGGTGTGGGCGGCTACTACTATTAAACTGTCGGTATATGGAAAATCGGGGTTCTTGCTGAGTATCGTCATCATGCGATCCGGATGTTCATGACAAACCTTCAGCGTTAAAAAATCCTTCGATGCCTGCAATCCCTCATTGTTATTAAAAGCATAAGCATTCACTAATATATCGCCGGCATCGTAACTGTGCCTTTTTATTTCCGGGAAGATGGATTGCTTCTTCTGATCCAGCACCATGCAGTTTTTATAACCAGATACTACTTCCAGCAAAACAGGCGATTTAACCGTTTGATATTTGAACCCAATATAAAAACGCTGCAATGCTTCATTCAGCCCGCGCAGGTAACGTATTTTATCATTGTTATCTGCAATCTTACTGGATTCTATTGCGTCTTGTATGGAATCAACCCGTTCAGTCAATGCCTTGTCAAGTCGGTTATTCAGGTCTTCATTATCTGCGGGTTTAAAAAATTCATCATTTTTGCCATCCAGTTTTCTTATCAGCTTTTGCGTGCTGTCAATCTTCTCATGAAAATAAACCCGTACCAGCGGAATATCTGGCCTGGCAGCAGATTGTGCAACCGCAAAACCCGACAATCCAAAAACGAAAATTAAAAGCAGGTAAGTTTTTTTCAGTTTAATCATACTCATTTTCATATCCCTTAAACAGCCGTAATATTTATTAAAGTGAATTATGCAAATTTATGGCTAATATTATGCCATACCCTTAACAATAAGATAATAATGTAAATGCGCCAGATTGTGAAAGTGCAGGTTATTTTTGTGTAAACTTTGTGTTAATGGACCCGAAAGACAGAATTATTTTAATAGCCGATGACGAGCCGGATATTCTTGAAATAATCTCTTATAATCTCACAAAAGAAGGCTACACTGTTTATGCGGCAAAGGACGGAAATGATGCATTGGAAAAAGCAAAGCTGGTAAATCCTGATTTGTTTATACTGGATATTATGATGCCTTATAAAAATGGAATTGAAGTTTGCAGGGCATTGCGTTCACAACCGAAGTTTAAAGACTCTCCTATAATTTTGTTAACGGCATTAAGCGACGAAGGCTCACATATTAAAGGGCTTGATTCAGGCGCTGATGATTTTATAACCAAACCCGTAAGCCCTAAAATTTTATTGAGCAGGGTAAGCGCTTTATTCAGGAGAACACAAACAGAAGAAAACAATATTATAACCGCAGGCAACATTACCATTGATGCCACAAAATATACGGTTGCTGTAAACGGCGTTTCTGTAATACTCGCTAAAAAAGAATTTGAATTACTGCACCTGCTTGCAACCAAACCGGGAAGGGTTTTCCTGCGCAATGAAATACTGGAACAGGTGTGGGGTAACGACGTAATTGTGGGCGACAGAACCATTGATGTGCACATAAGAAAAATACGCCAGAAGCTTGGCGTGAACTGTATCAGCACAATTAAAGGCGTGGGTTATAAATTTGAATACGAGCCGGAACCCAGCCTGAGCAAAATATAATATCCCCGCCTGAGGCCTGTTACCCAATGTGTACCTTTGAAAAAGAAAAGGTGATAATGCATGTTTAATACCAAAAATATTTCGCCGGATAATCTTTCTTTTTTCACGGCTGTATGTTTATCAGTTCCGGTAGGCGTTGCTTTTTACATCATCAGTTTAAAATGGATAGATGCCCTTATTGCACTGGTAATTATATTCATACTTTCGTTCTTTCTTATCCGCTTTGTTTTAAATAAATTTATTTACAGAAAAATAAAAGTTATTTATAAATATATTTATCAAACAAAAGCCAATAAACGGGAAGAGATTTATCAGAAATATATCCTGCCTAAAAAAAGTATTGAAGAGGTAAACAACGATGTTGAAAAATGGGCGGAACAGCAGGCAGCAGTAATAGATGATCTTAAAAACAATGAACGTTACCGCCGCGAATTTTTACAAAACCTTGCGCACGAAATAAAAACGCCAATATTTGCCATACAGGGTTATGTTGATACCCTGCTTAACGGCGCATTGGAAAACCCTTCTGTAACCAAAAGATTTCTTGAAAACACTTCCCGGAATGTAAGCCGCATGGTTGACCTGATGCATGATCTTGACGAAATAACAAAACTCGAAAGCGGCGAACAGTTATTGCATAAAAAGAAATTTATTATACAGGAAATTATACGCGAAGCGTTTGAAACGCTTTCAAGAAAAGCCGGTGAAAAAAATATTCATTGCAGCATTAAAAAAGGATGTGAGCAACCGGTTGAAGTATTTGCCGATAAAGAAAAAATTGTTCGTGTTTTAATTAACCTTATTGATAATGCAATTAAATACGGAAAGACCGACGGGCATGTAACGGCCGGCATTTATAACACCGATGAACAGCATGTATTGATTGAAATTTCAGACGATGGCATTGGTATAGCCGAACAACATTTATCAAGGATTTTTGAACGCTTTTACAGAACGGATACAGGCCGCAGCCGTAATGCCGGTGGTACCGGGTTAGGGCTTGCTATATGCAAACATATTATTGAAGCGCATGGCCAAAGTATTCATGTGCGCAGTAAAGAAGATGTGGGAACGACCATTGGTTTTACACTCGATAAAGGATAACAACTGATTGGTATTTTATAATTATTGATTGTTGAGCCAATACGTTTATAATATTAACCAGTCTATTGAAAATTGAGTATTCTTAACTGAAACAATATTGATTGATTATTTCCCCATCCATCTCTTAAAATCTGAAACTTTTTCGCGGCTTACGATAGCTTCTTTATCAACAGCAGGTTTTAACTGCAGTAACAAACGGTTGCCAAAGTAATCATGTATCTGGCTTATGCTTTTTACAGCAACATAAAAGGCACGGCTTATGCGAAAGAATTGCTGAGGGTCGAGCATATCTTCCAGTTCATCCATTGTATAGTCCACAACAAATTTGCGGTTATCATCTGTTTTAAAAAAGTTCAGCCTGCCGTCGCTGAAAAAGTAAGCGATCTCATCCACATCAATTGAAACAAGCTTTTGGCCATGCTTTACCAAAAACCTTTTCCGGTATTCTTTAGGCTGCAGCTTTTGCTGCAATTCTTTTACCAGGGCATCCACGCTTAAAGCTGGCTTTGTATCGTCATCTTTATACAGTTGCTTCATCTGCCTGTATTTTTTTAATGCAGATGCAAGGTCTTCTTTCTGTATGGGTTTCAGCAGGTAATCTATACTGTTTACTTTAAAGGCTTTTAAGGCATATTCATCATAAGAGGTTGTAAATACAACGGCGCTTCTCACTTCTGCCCGGCTGAATATTTCAAAACTTTGGCCATCGCTCAGTTCAATATCCATTAAAATAAGGTCCGGCGCAGGGTTATTTTGCAGCCATTCAACCGTACCGTTTATGCTGTCGGCAATGCCAACAACTTCTGCACCGTCATCTACATCACTTAATGTTTTCTTTAATTTTTTAACGGCAAGTTCTTCATCTTCCACTATCAATATTTTCATGTTATTCATTTTTTAGTTAATCAATATTTGTTTTACTGCTTCTGTTTATAAAACTAAATTTCATATCGCCTGTATTATTCCATATCAACGGCAATACCACCGTAAAATTTTTTCCGTCGTGCAATACTTCATAACCGCTGATATTTAATAGCTCATATTTCGACCTGATATTTGCCAGTCCTATTTTATTGGAAGGCATTTTGATATTCTTGGGCTGAAGGTTGTTATGAATAGCAAGCCGGTTGCCTTCCGTACTGAAAACATTTATAACCAGTGGCTGGCTTTTCGACACGATATTATGCTTCACGGCATTTTCCACCAGCAATTGCAGGCTCAGCGAAGGCAGTAAATAATTATAGTATTTCCGGTCAACCTCTACCTGTAATTCAATGGCATCGCCGTGCCTCGTTTTTAAAAGCTTATAGAACGACTGAATAAAATTAAGTTCATCTTTTAATGTTGATAAGCTGTCTTCGTTATTGCGTAATAAATAACGGTAAACCTTGCTCAACTCATTCAAAAAAACTTCGGCCTGCGGCCTGTCTTCATTAATTAAAGATGATAAAGTATTGAAACAATTAAAAAGGAAATGCGGGTTTACCTGGCTTTTCAATGCATCAAACTCCTGCTGAATATTCAACTGCTGCATTTCCTCTTTTTCAATAATGCTTTCTTTATATTTTTTATAAATAAAATCTGATTCCCATAACGTATCCGAAAGCATTACCAGCGCAATTACAATCCATATAGACAGGTTTAGCTGCTGTAAATCTTTCTCAAATCCAAACAGCGAAAAAGCATCATACACATTAAACACAAGTGTATAAACAGCTATGGCTATAATAATGTGTGCGCCTACAATAAATGCAACCCGCTTAACGGTTTGTTTCAAATCGGGCAACGCCAATTGAATTTCATGCATCACAATCACATTCAGCCAAAAAGTGGCCGTTCCTATTAAAAAATTAATACAGAAAACAACTGCGAATGCATCATATCGCATCCATATACTTTCGCCATACATTATGTAAAGCGTAATTATATCAATTACAGGCATGAGTATAAAAAAACTCCTCCATTCCCTTCGTGTTGGTGCATAAATGCTCATGCCATTACCTCCGCTTCACTGTTAATTAGAGGCAATTGTATAATGCGTTCATTCGCCATATCTGCAATAATCAAATCGCCCTGGTTAAGCAGCCTGTATTTACTTACCAGGTTATCCAGCCCTGACTCATAATCAAATGCATTCGTTACCGTTCTAAGCTGGATATTATTTTTAATGATAAGCTGCCTGTTATCATTTGCCAGTATGGTTATTTTTAAAGGTGATGTTTTCTGAATAATATTCCGGCTGAGTGCATTTTCAAATATGGCCTGCAGGCTCAGTGGCGGTAATAAACACTTCTCGGCTTCTTCAGTTACATGTATGGATACGGCTATACCATCGCCGTATCTTGCTTTCAACAACACGTAATACGACTCAATAAAACCTAATTCTTTTTTAAGCGATACAAGCAGGTCTTCGTCGTTGCGCAGCATATAACGATATACTTTCGTCATCTCGTTTAAAAAAACTTCAGCATCATTGCCCTCTTCATTAATAAGGCTTGATAAAGAGTTAAGGCAGTTAAACAAAAAATGTGGGTTTACCTGGCTTTTTAAGCCTAAGAGCTGGCCCTGCTTTACTGTTTTTTTTAAGGTCTCTGTTTCAAGAATACTGGCCCTCCATTTTTCAAACCTGGCCACACCTTCGTGCAAAAGCGTGAGAAAAATATTTAAAATACCCATACATATATAAGCCAGGGTAAAACCGCTTTGGTTAAACCTGTATCCATAAAAATGAATAAGCTCATAACCGGAAAAAAGCGCATAAAGAACCAGGCCTGAAATAATGATAAAAACAATTATCATGATAGCAAGCCTTTTTTTAACCTGTACATCAAGCGGAAGCCTTCGCTTGAGCATTACCGCAATGCTGCCGCATATAATAAAATCCATACAAATTACGCAACTTGAAATAAGCGTTGCAAGAAAGAAGATGCCAATACCACTAAAATACTGCTTACCAAAAATGAGGATGTTTAATACCACCACAAACGGCAGCATTGTCCACGTCATAATTACGTAGTCTTTGCTGGTATAATACGGCAGTGTAATTTTCATTCGCACAAGTTTGATTTTTCAATGGTATCATGGAACCTCGCTATATACATTCTCCGTGTGTGAGGAAATCATCATGCCCGGTTTCATTTATACAAATTACCATCTTTTATATTACTCCGTTGCCGGCAGTAACACAAATTGCCCCGCAGTTGTTATGAATTGATGATTTTGATGTATGAATTGCAGCAGCAGGCAAAAAATTATATAACGTGGCCAGACGCTTCAAAGCGTCAAACCGATAGCAACAATCGAAACTATCAGGCCACAGCGTATTTAAACTGATAAATAAGTTTCCAGGTAATCTGCCATTTGCTGCTGGTATTCTCTGGAAATAGTGGTTGCAGCTTCGGCAAAATCTTCCTGCGCTGAAGCATAAAGGATTGACCGGCCAACATTCACAAGCAATCCGCAGTCTTTATTCATCCCATATTTGCTTACATCTTCCAGGCTACCCCCCTGCGCGCCAACACCAGGTATCAGTAAAAAATTACCAGGAATAATCTTACGTATTTTTTCCAGTTCCTTTGCCTGCGTGGCACCCACTACAAACATTAAATTTTCCTGTGTGCCCCAGGTTGAAATTTTGCTGATCACCTCCTCATAAAAATAATTGCCTGCACTGGTTTTAAGATACTCGAAATCGCCGGCACCTTTATTGGAAGTGAGGCCAAGCACAATGGTGAATTTATCTTTATATTCAAGAAAAGGCCGGATGCTGTCTTCACCCATATAAGGCGCAACGGTTACCGCGTTAAACCTGTACGTTTCAAAAAAAGTTCTGGCGTACTGGGCAGATGTATTGCCAATATCACCGCGCTTTGCATCAGCAATGGTGAAATGTGTTGATGGAATATAGGCCAGCGTTTCTTCCAGTATTTCCCAGCCTTTCAAGCCATATACTTCATAAAAGGCGGTATTTATTTTATAGGCAACGCAATAGTTTTTTGTAGCATTAATAATGGCTTTATTGAATTGCAATACGGCCTCCGGCTGCGCTTGAAGATGCCCGGGGATTTTTGCAACATCAGTATCGAGGCCAACACATAAATAAGATTGTTTTGCTTTGACTTGTTCGATGAGTTGAGTGCGGTTCATTAAAGCAAAATTAATTTTTATTGATGATTGATTGCATTGCTGGTATATGGGTAAATATTACAGGGCATGATTACTGTTGTTGATATTATTTCCTGAAAACATTGGCTTTATTTTCTTTCATTCTTTCAGCAATTGCTTTCGCATCAGCATCGCCATCGCTTAAACGTCCAATTATATTTTCATAACTTTTTTCATCGCGGTTCTGGCTCAGTTTAAATATATGTTCAACTGATGTTATTTCTATTTCAAAAGCCACGATGGCTTTCATCATGGTATGCATATATCCTTCATCTATCTTTCCAACCAGCGCCGGCGAATGCGGATTTGCTTCAAAATTCGCGGTAAGCTTTTCAAGCAGTACATAAAGAAATTTATCATCCTTCCAATGCAGTATGCCGCCGGCATGTACAGCCTGGTAATTCCAGGTGCTGGCAACATCTTTTTTTTCATACCAGCTCGCACTTACAAAACTATGGGCGCCTGAAAATATAGCCAGCACATTGGGATTTTCTTCAAAAGCCAATGTATGTTTCTGCTTACGCATTACATGCGCCTGCAAAAATATTTTACCATCTCTTTCTTCTATTAATACGGGAATGTGTGTGGCAGCGGGCTGGTTATTTTTATTGCAACCGCACAAAATAATAAAAGGATGTGCGTGCATAAAATCAGTTATATCTTTATGGCTTGCCGCCTTGAAATATGGAACATTGTACATAAGCGTTTAAAGATAAACAACCTATGTGAAGTTTATAATTACATAAGGAAAATAGCCTCTTTGGAGCCGCGCCGTCTATTCCGTTCTCAAATTCTTCACCGGGTTGCTCAACGCGGCTTTCACAGCCTGAAAACTTACCGTTAACAATGCTATTAATAATGTTGCCAGGGCTGTAACAACAAATACCCACCATTCAATGCTGATGCGGTATTCATAACGCTGCAGCCAGCTATGCATAGCCCACCATGCAATAGGAAAAGCAATCAATGCAGCAATGAACGCAAGCTTTATAAAATCTTTTGATAACACAAAAACAATGTTACTTACCGTTGCACCAAGCACTTTACGCACGCCAATTTCCTTAACCCGCTGCTGTGCGGAATAAGCCGACAATCCAAACAGGCCAATGCAGGCAAGTATAATGGCTATGGAGGCAAATATGTTCATTATCTTTCCAAGCCTTAATTCATTTTGATAAAGCTTGTTGTAATCATCGTCTAAAAACCTGTATTCAAAAGGTCTGTCGGGCACAAGCGTTTTCCATTTTTCCTGCAAAAAGGAAATCGTTTGCGGAATGTGGTTGCCGGTTATCTTCACCATTAAAGTATTGCCATAAGGGCTTGGAAAAAGTACCACGGGTTTGATAGGGTTACGCAGTGATTGAAAATTAAAATCCTTTACGACACCTCTCACATAACCCGGCCTCGATTTGTCGAGAAACATTTTTTTGCCAACAGCTTCCTGCGGCGTCCAGCCTAACTGCTTTGCAGCTGATTCATTTATTATGAAATGAAAGACTGGCTGCGCATCCTCATCTTCATCCGACACATCTTTTAAGTCCTGCGTTGTAAGGTTTTCCCCGGCAATTAACTGTAAACCTGCTGCAGGTATAAACTCGTTATCAACCGGGTTGGCAGTTACGGCTATCTGTGCATTTTCAGGCATTTCAGGCTTGCTCATGTTATAACCGCCCAAAATGCTTACCGGCGTATTGTAGCAAAGTGAAACGTTTTTTACATCTGTGTTCTGCTTAAATTCAGTTTTAATTAAATCAACATTTTTAGGGCCATAACTAACCGGAAGTACCAAAACATGCTCCCGGTCGTAACCCAGTTTTTTATGCTGGATATAATATAATTGCTGCTGAATAATGAATGTGGACACGATCAGGAAAACAGAAATTACAAACTGGAAAATAATCAGCGATTTTCTTAACCATTGACCCGATGCTGCGTTTTTAAAAGCGCCTTTTAAAACCCTTGCCGGCTGAAAAGATGATAAAACCAGCGCAGGATAACTGCCCGCGGCAAAACTTACAACGGCAATAATGAGCACCGCAACCGCAAGTATAGGCCAGGATAATAATGAAGATAGTTGCAACTGCTGATTGGTAAGCTGGCTGAAAGAAGGCAGCAACAAAGCGGCACAGGTTAAACCCAGCAAAACAGCAATACAACATACAACCGCCGATTCGCCAATAAACTGCCAGAATATTTGATTTTTTTGTGCGCCGGCCACTTTACGTATGCTTACTTCTTTGGCACGTTCAACCGATCTTGCTGTGCTGAGATTGATATAAGTAAAGCAGGCAATAACCAAAATAAGCAGGGCCACGCCGGCTAATATATATATGTAAGCTATACTCACATTGGGTGCAAAAGCATCATACGGGGAATAAAGATGAATTTTATTGAAAGATTCGAGATAAAAATTTACAGTAGCATGCTGGCCTTCCATTTCTTTTTTCATAAATGCAGGCAGCTTGGCCTGCAATGTGCTAATGGATTTTTTATCATGCAAAAGAAGATAGGTTGTATAATTGGCGTTCCAGTAAGTGCTATAATACTCCTTCGACATGCCGAACGTTGAAAAAGAAGCAATAAAGTCAAACTGTATTTGCGAATTGGCCGGGCAGTCGGCAACCAGGCCTGTTATTTTATAGAAATTACTGTCGCCTGAAAGCTGCAACGTTTTACCCACCGGGTCTGCATTACCAAAATATTTTTTTGCGCTTGATTGCGTGAGCACAACACTGTAAGGCTCCGTCAGCGCCGTGTTCTTATTGCCCTCTAATAAATCAAAACTGAACAGGTTGAAAAAAGAGGAATCGGCATACATGAAATTATTTTCCGTAACAAGGCTGTTGTTATAACGGATGATCTTTTTACCGTTCGTCATTATCACCGCATCCTTTACTTCGGGAAAATTTTGTTTCATTACCACCGGCACGCGAACACTGGTGTAATTGCCTTTATTACCCGCATCGCTGCCTTCAAAACTGTATCCCATAATTACACGGGCAATGCGGTCGCCATTCTTCTGAAATTTATCAAAACTCAATTGCTGCTGTATATATAGTGCTATTAGCAGGCAACTTGTAAGGCCTATGGTAAGGCCAATAATATTGATAAACGAAAACGTTTTATTCTTGCTGAAGTTTCTGAAGATAATTTTTAAATAATTCCTAAACATAAGAAGCCTCTCCTGAATCCTCTCCTTGAGGAAAGGACTTTTTAGACCGTGATTATTTAATGTTGTTTATATTATGTAGCAGCTCACAACCCTTTCAGTTTTGGATAGGCCGCTTATCTATTTTTCAACCACTATGCCAAAGCCAAAATACTTGTGCAGCAAGTATTTCAGCAAATACTAAATACGCAGAGTGTTCGAAAATGAACACCTTGTGTACAGTTACGTACTTGCTCCTAAAAATGTTACAGGCTGCTGTATTAAGTTTTTTGAACCCCTGCAAAAGCATTGTGTTTGTTAAACTGAACCTTTAAATTCAATTGGGGTAATTGCCAAAAATATGCAAACCGTATCTTTGCACGCTTATGCAAAAACGGCGTTCGGTAGCATTTCACACATTGGGCTGCAAGCTGAATTTTTCAGAAACATCCACGCTTTCAAGGTTATTGGAAGCAGATGGTTTTGAGAAAAAAGATTTTGATGATAATGCCGATGTGTATGTTATCAACACCTGCTCCGTTACTGATAATGCGGATAAAGAATGCCGGCAGATTGTGAGAAGGATTCAGCGCAAAGCGCCGGAAAGTTTGGTGGTGATTACCGGTTGTTATGCCCAGCTAAAACCAAAAGAAATTGCAGAAATACCCGGTGTTGACCTGGTGCTGGGCGCCGCCGAAAAATTTAATATTACACAACATTTAAAAGACCTGCATAAAAATGATTCGGCTAAAATATGCAGTTGCGATATTGAAGCCGTTACAGGCTTCAACACTTCATTTTCTGTAAACGACAGAACAAGAACTTTTTTAAAAGTGCAGGATGGCTGCGATTATAATTGTTCATTCTGCACCATTCCTATGGCGCGGGGCAAAAGCCGCAGCGACAGTATTGATAATGTTATCCGCAATGCGGAAACGCTGGCAGCAAAAGGTGTAAAGGAAATTGTATTGACCGGTGTAAACCTCGGCGATTTTGGAAAAGGCCCTAACGGTGAAAAACACACGCAGGATTTTTACCAGCTTATACAGGAATTAGATAATGTGGAAGGCATAGAACGTTACCGCATCTCTTCTATTGAACCTAATTTATTAACGAACGAGATCATTCAGTTTGTAGCTGAAAGTAAACGCTTCATGCCGCATTTCCATATCCCGCTGCAAAGCGGCAGCAATAAAATTTTAGGTTTGATGCGCCGCCGCTACCGCAGGGAATTGTATGCAGAAAAAGTAGCGGTTATAAAACAGTTTATGCCACATTGCGCCATTGGTGTTGATGTGATCGTTGGCTTTCCTTCGGAAGATGAGGCTGCCTTTAATGAAACATTTGAATTCCTGCACAACCTTGATGTTTCTTACCTGCATGTGTTCACTTATTCGGAAAGGGATAATACCAAAGCGCTGGATATAGAGCCTGTTGTACCGGTGCATACAAGGCATGAACGCAATAAAATCCTGCGCAACCTGTCTTATCAGAAACTGCAATATTTTACAGCACAACATGCCGGGCAAACCAGGAAAGTTTTGTTTGAAGACCATAATAAAAATGGCATGATGGAAGGTTATACCGATAACTACATCCGCATTGCTACACCTTACCGCCATGAATGGGCGAATGAGATTAGGGAGTGGAAGATTTAACTTCCCCGCAATGCCTGCATTAATTTAACTGTAAGCATAATCGCTTAAATATTTAAAACCCGGCGTAAGTTTCCCATCTTTCAGAATAGTTGCATTGTCAATAACGATGCTGCCTTTTATATAATCATTCAACACATGTTTTATTAATTGCTCGCCAAAGAAACGGCTTGCATCGCGGGGTAATTCATTAGGTAAATTGCCAACAGCCATTATATCAATACTTGTTTTTAAATAAGGTGCTGTACGCTGCAGCGTGCTTTTATCCACACCGTAAACAGGATCGTCTATTGAACAATCGCCAAGGTTTACAGGAATACTCCCATGCGCATCATCGGTGATGTCTGCAATGGTTTGTATGCGGAAATCTTCTGCTTTAACATCATCTGCTTCAAACAGGCGCGGAATAGCTGTATCCCAGTAAATACCGTTCATTAAAATATCCGTTTGTGAAATATAGGAACGGAATAAACATTCATACGCCTGCGGATTGGCATGAAAATCATCCCTTGTATACGTTCTCTTTTCTTTGTGCGTGTACAAATCTGCGCCCTTTAAATGCACATAAACAGGATAGGAAAAAGTTTTGCTTAGATATTCATCGGGCTCCACCTCCTGAACATCTACTATATTCATTATTTCGAGAATGCCATGTGCTACACGGCCGCTGCCTGTTACTGCAATTTTTACAGGCGGCAGCTTCAAACCAAAATACGTATGAATTAATTCGAGGTAATCTTTCTGTTTATAAACCCTTCCCAATTTATAGGCCCCCGTTCTTTCACCATAAGCCATTAACCCGTTGTGCGCACCCACAATGCCTGCAAAAAAACCAAAGCCTATAATACGTTGGCCGTCTTCATGCTCAAGGCATTCATAGTCAATCAATGTAATTTTCTTCTCCACCATTGCCTGCATAAGCTTTTGATTATAGGGTTGCATTTTTTTGGTATGGGAAAAAAACATGTAGGTTTTATTGGCCAGCAGCATGTTTACCGGCACTTCTTTAATGCCTAATAAAAGATCGCAGTTGGAAAGGTCTTCCTGTAACACAGCGCCCGAACGCTCATATTCATTGTCGCTGAAACAGCGCGTTGAAGATGGCTGGACAAAAATTTTAAAGCCGGTGCTCCTTAAAAGCCACCTGCATTGGGCAGGTGTAAGTGCAACGCGATTATCAGCAGGAGTTTTTCCTTCACGAATTAAACCTATAACGGGCATGCAATATGTTTTAATGAAATAGTGAATGACGTATAGTAAATAACCGCACTATTACCATTCACCACTCACAATTAAATAACAACATTCACCATTCTGTTCTTTACAAAGATGATCTTCTTTGGTTCTTTGCCATCCAGCCACTTTTGTACAACATCATTTTGCAGCACAATTGCTTCCACTTCTTTTTGGGAAGCATCCAAAGATATATTGATGGTGGTGCGCAATTTTCCATTTACGCTGATGGGATATTCTTTAGATGATTCAACCAGGTATTTTGCATCGAATGCCGGGTAAGCGGCATCCAAAACACTTCCTTCATTGCCTAAAGCATGATATAATTCTTCTGCAATAAACGGCGCAAAAGAAGATAACATGATTACCAATGGTTGTAATATTTCTTTCTTATGGCATTTTAAATCTGCCAGTTCATTGGTGCAGACCATGAAGGCAGAAACGGCGGTGTTATAAGAAAAACGCTCGGTATCTTCTTCAATTTTTTTGATGGCCTTATGCAGCACTTTTAACTCCGCATCGGTGGCTTTATCATTTGTTACAATAACCTCACCCCCCGCCCTCTCCAAAGGAGAGGGAGCCGTTGCGCCATCTTTATAAAACAAGCGCCAGAATTTTCTTAAGAAACGATGCACACCTTCAATGCCTTTTGTATCCCAGGGTTTGCTTTGTTCTACCGGGCCTAAAAACATTTCATACATGCGGAAAGTATCGGCGCCATATTTATTTACTAAATCAGAAGGATCAACTGTATTGAATTTTGATTTGGACATTTTCTCTGTCTCAACACCGCAGATGTATTTTCCATCTTCTAAAATGAATTCTGCATTTGCATATTCACCATTACGCCATTGTTTGAATTTTTCAATATCTAATTCAACACCATCAACAAAGTTTACATCAACATGTAATTTTGTTATGCCTGTTTTTAAAGGTTCTAAAAAGAAAGTTGAATACTTTGTTCTTTCTTTTTGAAAGATGGAATTAACTTTATTAAAAGCTTCGCTTGCAACTATGTCATCAATATTGTCATTATTATCGATTCGTTCTGCGATCCCTTTTGAGATAAATAGTTGAGGCATAGAAGAATAATCAAATTCAGGTACAGAAGTTATCTTCAAAGTAAATCTATACACAAACCTCGAACTCCCCTGGATCATCCCCTGGTTCAACAACTTTTTATACGGTTCATCAAAGCTTATCAAACCAAAATCAAATAAAAATTTCGTCCACATGCGGCTGTATAATAAATGCCCAACAGCATGTTCAGTTCCGCCAACATATACATCCACCTGGTTCCAGTAATCGCTGGCTTTTTTATCGCAGAATGTTTCATCATTATACGGGTCCATATAGCGCAGGAAATACCAGGAGGATCCGGCATAACCGGGCATGGTATTCGTCTCTAAATTCTTTGCAGTCCATTCAGAAACATTCGCCAGCGGCCCCTCGCCCTCAGGTCCGGGTTTATAATTTTCAACTTTGGGCAACTCCAGCGGCAATTCGCTTTCATCCAAAGGATAAGCAATGCCATCCTTCCAAACTATAGGGAAAGGCTCGCCCCAGTAACGCTGGCGACTGAATGCCGCATCGCGCATTTTATAATTCACTTTTGCCTTGCCATAACCAAGGTCTTCAATTTCCTGAACAATCACTTTTATAGCATCCCGCATCAGCATGCCGGTAAGAAAATTACTGTTTTCCAGTTCTGCATCTTTTGTGGGGTTGGCCTCTTTGCCATTAAATGCTTCACCAAGAATATTGGTTATTTCTATATCGAAATGTTTGGCAAAACGAAAGTCGCGTTCATCACCACAGGGTACGGCCATGATAGCGCCGGTGCCATAACCCGCTAATACATATTCGCTGATATAAACAGGCACTTCGCGGTTATCAAACGGATTGATGGCATACGCGCCTGTAAATGCCCCGCTGATGGTCTTCTCTGCCATGCGCTCCCGCTCACTGCGGCTTTTAACCCAGGTAATATAATCTTCAACTTCCTGTTTTTGTTCAGGCGTTGTTATTTCTTCAACCAGTTCATGTTCCGGTGCAACCACCATAAAGTCAACACCAAAAATGGTATCAGGCCTTGTAGTAAATACACGCAGTTTTTTATCGCTGTCGCTTATTTCAAAATCAATTTCAGCGCCATAGCTTTTACCAATCCAGTTGGTCTGCATCTCTTTCATCGCTTCGCTGAAATCCACTGTTTCCAAGCCTTCCAGCAAACGGTCTGCATATTCAGTGATGCGCAGATACCATTGGCGCAGTTTCTTTTTTACAACAGGATAACCGCCGCGTTCACTCACACCATTCACCACTTCATCATTTGCCAACACTGTTCCCAATGCTTCGCACCAGTTTACTTCGCCATAACCGCAATAAGCGAGACGGTATTCCATAAGAATATCCTGCTGTTGTTTTTCAGAGAAATCATTCCATTGTTCAGCGGTGAATTGAAAGCCTTGAGCTGTGGGCTCTGAGCTGTGAGCCACACCAGCCAGTTGAAACTGTGAATTTGGAATTGAATGATATTCATTCCCATCTTTTTCAAATGAAGCAACCAGCACATCGATGCTTTCTGCTTTTTTGGTTTGACGGTTATAGAATGATTTGAAAAGCTGCAGGAAAATCCACTGCGTCCATTTATAATAAGATGGATCGCTGGTGTTAACCTGCCGGCTCCAGTCGAAACTGAAAGCAATTTTGTCCATTTGCTTCCTGAAATTTTGAATATTCTGCGCCGTGGATACAGCGGGGTGAATGCCATGCTCAATAGCATATTGTTCGGCGGGCAAACCAAATGCATCATAACCCATGGGATGCAATACATTAAAGCCTTTCAACCGTTTGTAGCGTGCATAAATATCACTGGCAATATACCCCAGCGGGTGACCCACATGCAGGCCAGCGCCGCTTGGATAAGGAAACATATCAAGCACATAATATTTGGGCCTGGATGAGTCGTTGCTTACTTTATATATTTCATTGGCCGTCCACCAGTCCTGCCATTTTTTTTCTATTTCGCTAAAATTATATTCCATAATTAAGTTTAAAAGTTTATGTGTTCACAGGTTTATACAGTGTCATACCCTGAGCTGCACAATGTATCAATAGTACAAGTGTTGCAACCCAAAATTCGGGGCTGGCCAACCACGCTATACCTGCCGCCTTTATCAAACAAAAGTATTTATTGCAACAAGAATTTTACAATGGCTGCAAACCTAAGTAAAAGCTAAGAAAATATATTGGAGTGAAGTTTTCAGATATTCAAGCCGTTTGTCCAGAGCAAACAATACTGTTTATTGTGCAGTTCCTTCGCTTTCAAACTTCGCTTTTGCCGCATCGAGATGCTTTATGAATTTGTCAATATCAGGGTCATAACCATACTTAATATTGCTCAGTATTTTTTGATCGGCCGTAATAAACATATACAGCGGCTGCGCATTGGAACCGAATTTGGTTATTTCGTAATCAAGGTTTTTATCGCCTTCCGTTTCCACATTTTCTCCCCTTGCATTCTTATACTTTTCATCAGCGGCTAACTCCGTTGGCTCATCCACATATAAACTCACCAGCACAAAGTTTTCCCTGATGCGTTTCAGCACTTCAGGATCGCTCCAAACCTGCGCTTCCATTTTGCGGCAGTTGGAACAGGAATAACCCGTAAAATCGAGCATGATGGGTTTATGCAAGGCTTTTGCCGCAGCAATGCCTTCATTCAAATCGAAATAAGCTGTAAGGCCATGCGGCGCTGAAATTTTATCAGCAAATTTTTTAGGCGGCAATGCGGCCGATTTTGTTTCATCGCCGCTATTTGAACCAGCACTGACTTGCGCTCTTGATAAATTAAAATCAAGCGTATAATCCGGCGGCAGCCAGCCGCTTAAAGCTTTTAATGGCGCACCCCACATGCCGGGTAAAAGGTATAAAGCAAATGTAAAAGCGGCAATGGCAAAAAACAGGCGCGTGATGGTTAAATGTTTTACATCGCTGTCGTGATAGAATTTTATCTTACCCAATAAATAAATGCCCAATAATACGGCGAGCACAATCCAGAGTGCAATAAAAATTTCACGATCAAGCAGGCGCCATTTATATATCAGGTCTACATTGCTTAAAAACTTCAACGCCAATGCCAGTTCAATAAAGGCAAAACTTACTTTAACCGTGTTCAGCCAGCCGCCGCTCTTTGGCAATGAATGCACCAGCGAAGGAAATAAAGCCAATATCGTAAACGGTAAAGCAAGCCCAACGCCAAACCCAAACATACCGGCAATAGGACCAGCCGCAATGCCTTCTGATGAAAGATAACTTAATAATTGACCCGCTACAATGCCGGTGCAGCTAAAAGAAACAATCACCAGCGTAAGCGCCATGAAAAAAATACCGATATACCCTTTTTTACCCGCAAGTTTATCGGTTTGTGTTGACCAGGAAGATGGTAATGTAATATCAAACAAACCGAAAAATGAAAGTGCGAATACAATGAAAATCGCAAAGAACATCAGGTTGGTTACAGGGTGAATTGAAATCTTATATAAAGTTGTATCACCGAATATTAATGTAAGCAATGTGGTGGGAATACCATAAATAAGAATGATGCAGAGCGAATAAAACAATGCATTTTTACGGCCTTGTTTTTTGCCGCCGTAATGATGCATGAAATAAGTTATGGTTACCGGGAATAAGGGATAGAGGCAGGGCGTAAAAACGGCAATCAGCCCCGCGATTAAACCTATCCAGAAAAAATTCAGCCAGCCCTTTGGCTTTTCATCTGTAATATTTATACCTGTTATAGAAGCTTTTTCAGGCGCAACAGCCACATCAATTTTTTCTTCACCGCTCGGAAATTCATCGCCGGTTTTTCCAAGCCATGTAAACGAACCTTTAATAACAGCGCTGTCTTCTTTTTTTATTTTTAAAGGATAAGATATTACAGCCGAATCTGCAAAAGCCCTGAAGGTGGTAGCAGTGTTTTCATCGTTAATTAACTGAAGATTGGATGATTGGATGATGCTCGTATCAGCAAGATATTTTGCTGCATTGCTGTCTAAATTAAGCTGCGATATAAAAGCATCGTCTGTATTGAGCGGCTTCGCAGAAAATAATAAAAAGCCAGAGTCGAGCTCTGCTTTTACTTTAAGATATACCAGCGAATCATTTTTTCTTTCTGTTGAAAAGGAAAAATGAACCGGGATATTTTGTGCATGCGGCTTTGGCGTACAGGCACACATAATAAGAATTAAAAAAAAGCATTTAATGCAGCTGCTTTGCATTATTGTAGTTGAATATTGAAAGGAACGGTTTTAGGAGGCAGACACATTTTATCGTTACATACCATGTACTTAACAGAGCCTGAAAGATTTGTTTTTACCGGTGACTTTAATTTTATCGTTTGCACAAACGATACGGTTTCGCCATAATATTTTACATCAATACCGAAGATTTCATCATGCACCGTTTTAGGCTTGCCATTCTCTGTTGTTTTTCCATCAATAGTAACCAGTGGATTTTTTTTAAAAGTTACGGTTGTTGGCACCGGCCCGCCGTCCGGCGTGCTCATAGAGTAGATATGCCAGTTGGGTTCAAGTGTGGCTGAAAGCGTTACGGTATATTCTTTATCCGTTTTTTTTGTGGCAGCATAATTCCATTTCACAGGGTCCTGCACCTGGGCATTAAGCGCAGATAATACAATGAGCACAGCAGCAAATGTTAACGTAAATCTTTTCATCATATCACTAATTTAAACCTAATTCCTTAAAAATTTTCAAGCCATCCATATTACCTAAAGCTGGTGACGCAGCACGTTCCGGGTGAGGCATCATACCAAAAACATTACCTTGTTTATTTTTAATACCCGCAATATTTCTTAAAGCATGATTGGGGTTAAAAGCTTTGTCCACATTACCCTTGTCATCACAATAATAATAAATTACCTGGCTTCTGTTTTCAAGTTCATCCAGCACTTTCTCTTCAGCAAAATACCTGCCGTCGCCATGGGCTACAGGTATTTTAAAAATATCGCCGGCAGCATTTTTAAGATGAATATTTTTACAAACAAACTGCTGGTTGCCATTGGGCAATAATGCACCTGGCAATAACCCGCTTTCGCACAAAATCTGGAAGCCATTACAAACGCCCAGCACCTTGCCGCCTTTATTGGCAAAATCAATTACGCTTTGCATCATCGGGCTTAAACGGGCAATGGCGCCACAACGTAGATAATCGCCGAAAGAAAACCCGCCGGGCAGCACTATACAATCATCGGTACTGAACATGCTGAGGTCTTTATCTTTATGCCAAAGCATTACTACCTCTTTATTCATGTCGTTTTGCAATGCATCCTGCATATCCCTGTCGCAATTAGATCCGGGAAAAACAACAATGCCAAATTTCATATATAGTTTTTATTTTTTTTACAAATAAATATGCCTGATGCAACTTTACAAAATTAATCTTCCTAATACTAACATTTGCTTAATACTTTGCAAACCAGTTGTTATATATAGAAAGACCTAAAAGCACCCAAAAGAAAATTACAGGCAAAATATTACGGCTGTTGGCAAATGCATAACCCGTATAAGCAGCGCCGGGCAATACAACCAGCAATAATACCAACGGATAAGCATCTTTTATAAAAAACACTGCCGGTAATAAAAGAAGCATGGCAATAAAAAAAACCGACCAGCTTTTACGCACCTGTATCAAAGCATTAATGCCTGAGCTCTGCACAGAAAAAATACCCCAGAGTATAATAAGCGTTGAAACGGCAAATGTTATAATAAACATAATGGGTGGTACGGGCAACCGGATTATATCGAATATCTGCAGCGGTTTTGGAAGAAATTTTAAGTTGCCTGTTATAAAAAGATAACTGGCCAGAAAATAAGCCGGCGTTATTAAACCAAAAAACAACACGAACCATTCATTTATTTTAAAAGACCGCATAATAACTAAAGCCAGCAGGGCTATCATTATAAGCGGAAGCATTGGATAATACAATAGCATGGAAAAGCCGCAAAGCATGCCAAAATTATAAATGGAAGTTTTGGGGTTGGGCGCGGCATATAAACGGCAGGCGCTGTATAATATCCATATAAAAAGGTTGCAGGCAAATAAAGCCGTGCTTAGCACATTAAACTGTGGCAGCAATGCTGAAAATAATAAAAAAGCCAGCGCTGCCGTATTCGTTTGTTTGGGAAACATGTGCAATGCATTCAGCATAAAATTCAGTTGCATTGCCAGCAAAAAAATAAGAAGGATGAACAACAATGAAACAAAATAAGGCTGCGCATTTTTTAAAGGCTGCAGTATATAATAAAAATAACCATCAGCAGGGGAAATTACAATATCAGGTGCATGTAAAAGGGAACTTGTATGCAGCCCAAAACAGATGATGATGAGCCAGAAAACAGAAACCGCCGACCTGTCTTTAAATAAGGATATCACTTGTGTTGCTTAAAATTCAATTTTGGCAAAGCAAAGATAATTTCTGTATTGACAGGGCACTAAAACTGAACGGCTGCCAATTTGCTTTAAATACCGTGGCATAAACTGGTAACCTCTGTCCAGGCTTTTAAGCGTAGGCGCTTCTGCCCTTTTCCCTTGCGGATCTATGCTTTGCGCCTGCAACAATAATGTTCTTTTTTCAAACTGATTGAAAAGAAAGTTTATCCCGTCTGAAGTAATGAATGTGCCGTAGCCTATAAAGTTATCTGTATTATCATCGTACTGCGATTTTGGCACTATGCTCGCCCACTCCATTGCGGCCGTGGAATCAAAAGAAAGCACAGCAATATTATCGGCATAATAACGGTTTATCTGCGGGCCGCCGAAACCATAGGGGCTCATCCATGGATAGGAATAGTAACCAAAAGGACTGCCATATAAATAATAATTTGAACTACCCCAGTATGGGCTGCCATACATATAATTCCATCGGTTATTATAAATGCCGCGGCTTGAAGAATAAGCTGCTTCTGAAAGCACGGCAAAGCCCCCGTCTTTTCTTAAAATGATATTTTGCAGGAAGTAATCGTTAAATGCAGCGCGGGTGGAGCCTTCGCTTTTTGCATTACTTTTTAGCTGATCATTAAATTCCAGCAGGTTGGTATTTAAAAATGAATCCGTATGCCGGCTCCATAAAGCACAATACATACCGTCAACATTACCGCGTTTTTGTTTTGCGTAAAAGGCGGCAATCAAAACATGCTTATTTACATTATCTACTTTAACCCTTATATCATCCAGGTAAACTTTAGGCATATCAATAGGGTAAATGGAAATGCTGTCATAGTTCGGCGGCTTCATCATCAGTGTCATATTCTGTATGGAACCGTTATCGTTATTGGCAGCGCTGCCGGAAGCCTTTACAAAAACCATCCAGCCATCATTATCCAAAGCAAATTCCGTAAGAAAATCAACACGCGGCCTAATTGCAATACGCGCCTCATCCCTGTTGAGTAAATTGAGGGAAGCGTCGAAAAGGCTGCGGTTAAATAAATAATTTGTTTCGTTCTTACTGTTTATTTTATAAACACAAATCTTTTGCTTGTCTTCGCTGTAAATAATATTGTAAATTTTATTATTGGCAAAAAAGTTAATTGCAGTAGTGTCTAAAATAACCGGGTCACCTACCAATTTACCCTCGCTATTTATTTTCGCAGCGGTGCAATACACTACATTCCTTCTTTGGTATTGATATATAAAATAGAAATAATCCCTGTAAGTAATAATATCAGAATTAATGAGCCTGTCTGGCAGAAAATCCATCCTGGGTTTATCCACAAGCTTCATATCATCATCATAAACAGCAATATTATAGGTGGAGCGTACCTGCTTAAATACAAGGTACCTGTCGCCGATTTTGCCAATAATATCAAAATTCACAGATCGCACATCGTCCCTGTCGGGCAGGGAATAGGTTATTTCCTGGGCGTTTACAACAAAGGAAAAAGCAACCATTGCAACAAGAGCGGTAATATATTTTCGGATCATTAACTTTAAAACTTTAATACTAACAAATGTAAGGCTTAAAAAAAATCGGATATTTAAATTAAAGACTAAAAATTTCAGTCCTTATATACAACGAGCTTCAGATTATTTCATTATACATTTGTGGCGAAATAAATAAATAACCACCTTATACTTATAAGTGAGTAAAAGCATTAACAAAGTTTCCGCAGCCGGTTTACTTATAGCTTTAGGGATAATTTATGGAGACATAGGCACATCACCTCTTTATGTTTTCAACTCCATCATTTTTGGCAGGCAGGTAACCGAAGACCTTGTAATTGGCAGTCTTTCATGCATCATCTGGACGATAACTGTTCAAACAACCATAAAATATGTGATGCTTATACTGCGCGCCGATAACAAGGGTGAAGGCGGCACTTTTGCCTTATATGCCCTGGTAAGACGAAGGCGGAAATGGCTGGTCATTCCGGCCATAATCGGTGGGGCGGCCTTGCTGGCAGATGGTATTATTACGCCGCCTATTTCTATTACATCTGCCATTGAAGGGCTTAAAAACATTCCTGCTTTTAATGACATTTCTGTAGATACCATCATGTATATCGTACTTGTTATTTTGGTGGTATTTTTCTTTATGCAGCAGTTTGGCACCGGCTCCATTGGCAAAATGTTCGGGCCTATTATGTTTATATGGTTTACCATGATTGCCATTTTGGGCTGTGTGCATTTAATGGATGACCTGAGTATTTTTAAGGCAATTAATCCATACTATGCCATCCGGTTTCTTATTTATTATAAAGGCGCTTTTATTTTATTAGGCGCTGTTTTTCTCTGTACAACCGGCGCCGAAGCGCTTTACAGCGACCTCGGGCACTGCGGCCGCGGCAATATCCGCGTTTCATGGGTTTACGTAAAAGCCTGCCTCCTCATTAACTATATAGGGCAGGGCTCTTACCTGCTGGCACACAGAACAGGCATGACGATTACGCCTTCCTTGAAAGAACAGTTGCACCTGAATGCGTTTTATGACCTTATGCCCGACTGGTTTGTAATTATAGGGGTTGTAATAGCAACCAGCGCCGCCATTATTGCCAGCCAGGCAATGATTGCGGGTTCATTTACATTAATTGGCGAAGCGCTGCGCCTTAATTTATGGCCAAAGCTGAAAGTAAAATATCCTTCTGAGGCAAAGGGCCAGTTATTTATTCCCGCCATGAACCTGCTGATGTTCCTGGGTTGCACAGGCGTTGTTTTGTATTTCA